>JAPPPH010000074.1:0-11835 GCA_028817635.1 Verrucomicrobiales bacterium
AGATTTTTTCACTCGCCCCTTTGGCGACCAGTGTGTCGTAGATTGCGTAAATGCCCACACGCACGTTTGATACCGAATGGTGCAGCGGAGTCTGACCGTCGCGATCTTTTGCGTTGATGAGTGCCCCATTCTCGATGAGGAGTTCAGCAATTTCACCCCAACCGTTCTCTGCGGCAACATGAAGCGGCGTCCATTTGTTGCCATATAAGGCATTTACGTCTGCCCCTTTTCCGATGAGTAACTTGGCAACCTCGATGTGGCCATTCTCAGACGCGATATGTAGCGCAGTTTGCCCATCGCTTCCCTTAGTGTGAATATCTGCGCCCTTGTCGATTAGAACTTGAACGAAGTCACTTAATCCCTTGGACGCAGCAGTTGCCAGAGGGAATTGACCACAGCTTTCACAAGCTAAATGAGTGGCGATATTTCTCTCGATCAGCAACATAGCTGTCTCCGAATGACCCTGATGGAGTGCGACATGCAGGACAGATGATCCGTAATCACCCTGCAGTTCCGATTGTTCGGTATTGTTTAGAAGCACCTCGATGGTATCGGTAAACCCCTTGGATGCCGCTCCGAGTAGTGGGGTGACTTTGTTTTTGGTGGCTTCAGCATTCACCCTAGCCCCTGCAGCGATCAATCGTTTTACTGCATCTCGTTGGTTGTTAAATGCTGCAACGTGCAGCGGAGTGATTCCTTCAGGACTGGCAAAATTGACATCGGCGCCGTTCTCAATGAGCAACTTTATTATTCTGATTTGCCCGCCGCCCGCCGCCAGATGAAGTGGCGTCTGGGATTTTTTATATAGCAGTGTGAGATCGGCTCCCTGTGCAATCAGTAACTTCGCAATGGCCAAGTTACCGCTATTTGCCGCAATATGCAGCGGGGTCGCCCCGGATTCGTTTTGTGCATTTATATTCCCTCCGCTCTCGATATATTTTTTGACTAAGGCCTCATTGCCGTTAATCGCTGCCTGCCAGACATCAATCTTGGCCCCGCACCCCGTCAAAAGAAGGATGGGGATCAGTGAAGTTAGAATTCTTTTCATGATAAAATCGTCGACCGCCGCAATTCACTCGAAACAATTTGCCGGATGAAAAGGTGTCACAATCGCTGGAGCGATTGTAGATACCATTTTTTTGATGTTAATTTCAAACAATAAATAAAAGAAACAATGGGTCGGCTCGCCGTTTTGCGATTGGCTGCGTCCTGCAACGCCGTGAAGAGACGGAAATTTTCACTGATTTTGAGGTGTAATTTCGGACTCGCAGGCTCGTCCCTCCACGTTCAAGCCAAGCGCAAAAATGGAGGGGCGAGCTAGCGAGTCCGCATAAATATTCAGTCCCCCATAAGTTACTTGGCTGCGAGTTCGAATGTTGCGGTGACCGGCTGGTGGTCTGAAAGGAGGCCGGTTGTCTTGTTGACGATGCAGGCAGCGGCTTGGCAGGTGGCTGCGAGGTTGGGGTTGGCGAAGACGTAGTCCAGACGCCGATCCGGCCCCATGTCCTCACCCTCGCGCAACGGGGTGGGGAATGTGCCGATGAAGGCCTTGCGCTTGGTATGGATCAGGTCCACGAAACCAGCGTCCTCGAGCCGTTTCAAGTGCCGGTAATCGAGTTGGCCGTTGCGCAGATTTTTCCCTTTCGTCCGCACGTCCAGTCGCTTGAAAAACGGGATCATGTCCTCGCTGCGGTCGTAGACCGGCTTGTCGTGCAGTGAGAAGGTATTGAAATCGCCGGCCAACGCCACCTTCGCGTCCCGGGGCAGAGTGGCGATGTCCTTCAGCAGGAGGTCGATTTCCCTGATTCGAATCTCCCAGTTGCCGGGGTGCAGGTGGATGGCGTAAACGTGGATGCCGTGCGTCTGGCAGCGTAGCAGACCGTGATGGTATCCCTCGATCGTGCGCTTCACCGCGGTGATCGGCTGGCTGGAGGTGATCCCGGTAGGAAATCCATTTTCCTTGAGCAGGACGCTGTAAGGATGACCCCACGCCCTGGCGTCGGCGGCCAGTTTCTCGGGGGTATAGTGGTTCAATTCCTGCAACGAGACGACGTCCGGCGCCTGAGCCTGCATGAACTTGAGATAATTGGCCTTGCGTTCTGGTTTCTTGGTGAACCCGTACCAGACGTTGTAGCTCAATAGCTTTAGTTTGCGGCCTTGCTTGGCGGCAGGCTGACTGCGCGGCAGACGGCAACCTGTCAGCAACGCACCCGCACCGGCTGCGGCGCTGACGGCGAATCGGCGGCGGTTGAGTCGATTTTGTTCGTTCAAGTTTTTCACGTTATTTCAGAACGCTTGAGTGATCGATGATCCATTGGAAATCAGTTCGTGGCTTGGCCGGGACGATGCCGCCAACGGCTCCCTTCACTGGTGGTCGAATCGTGCCGTGTTCGCCGGTGACCTTCCAGCGGTGCGTTGCCGCGTGGCCGTCCGCGTAGGAGAGGGCGGTTGCCCCGTTGTGATAGGAGGCTGGGAGATTGCCCCATTTGTATTCGTGAAAGCGGTTCATGTAGTAGCCGTCGTTGATGGTGTCCGGGTGTTCGCCAAGGAATACAAAGATGGATGACGGATTGCGAAGCTGTCCATCGGTGACGAATTGGACGTAATCGGGATTGAACTCGTCGAGCAACGGGCCGGGATCGCCGACGAGATGATTCATCGAGTAGCTTCGATTGCGGGGGCCATTGCTGGCGCGGCTATTGTCTGAGGGACACTTGAAAATGGCGATCGAATCGCCCATATACGGAGAGAGGAGGGACGAAGTGAGCGCGAGCCGGTTGGTGTTGTCCGGGCTGTGATCCCAGTCCAGCACGTTGTTGGCCCAGTTATTTCGCTGCTCACGAGTCTGGTCGCGGCCGTGGTTGTTGACGTATTTGCCCTCGTGATCATCCGCGTAAAGGGTCCAGCCCAAGCTCAACTGCTTGACGTTGCCGAGGCATTGGATGCCCTTCGCCTTGGCTTTGGCTTTGGCCAGAGCCGGTAGCAGCAGGCCCGACAGAATGGCGATGATGGCGATCACCACCAACAACTCGATCAACGTAAATGCCGCGCTTGGCCTTTGTTTCATAGGTGGTGTTTGTTTATTTCAGAAAGCGGCCGAAGAGCTTGGCGGCCAATACGGTGCCGGCCGGGGTGGCAATTTTGACGAATAATGGCCGGAGATCCTTAAGGGTGTTCACGTCTTGCGTGACGTGGTTCTCGATGTTGACCGGGATCTCCTGCGGTTGGCTGGATCCGTTAAGGGACGTGTAGCGCATTTTTTCCCAGGAGAAATTCAGGTTGTCGATGGTGAAGTAAAGCGGTGTGTCGTCGAGTGCCAACTGGGCGGTGGTCTTGGCCAATGCGTCCGGCAGTGAGAGAAGGTTGCGGGCGCCGCCCTTGGTCTCGACGAGGTTGAACTCGGCGATGCGGATTCGAATCTGCCTGAAGTGCGGCTTGAGTTTGCGTCGCACGTTCCAGAGCTCGGAGAAGTCGCAATCGATAAAAAGGTCCTCGATCTCGAGCATCGGGGAGCCGCCGTACTCGGGGAGGTTGAACACGGTGACGCCGGAAGCGGCGACGGTGGAGTTGAGGGGGAAACCGATCTCAAGCCGATCGATGCGGACGTCCATCCCCTGCTCACGAAACTCGCTGACGATCCACCACTTGGCCAGCGCGTCCTTGACGAGGAACAGGCCGACCGCCAATACGATCGACAGAATGAGCAGGCGATATGCCCAGCGGAAAAAGAACCGCATCAGGTGGAATTACCAAATCAAGGCAGGGGAGACAACGGGAAAGGCGTCAGGTCTCGCCTTCCTCGACGAGCCGCTGCACTTCGCGATGATTCAGTTTGCCGGTGCCGAGCTTGGGAATTTCCTTCAGGACGCGAATTTCGCGTGGGGCGCAAAGGTTGCTCAGCCCGGCGGCGGCCACGGCGTCACGAATCTCCGCCGGCTTGAGTTTGGACTCAGTACTGACTGCGATGAGCTTTTCGCCCTTGTCGGCATCGGTCACGGCGACAACGGCGATCTCGCAGTCCTCTCCGTAATGAGGGAAGGCCCCGGCGAGGGCGTCCTCGACCGCGGTCAGGCTGACCATTTCGCCGCTGACCTTGGCAAAGCGCTTGGCCCGGCCGCGAATCCAGAGGTAGCCGTCGTCGTCCTCGTGGACAATGTCTCCGGTGTCGTACCAGCCGTCGAGCGCCTGGAACGCGTCGTTGGCGTCCTTGTTTAGGTAGCCCTTCATGATGTTTGGCCCCTTGACGAACAGGCGGCCGGCATCCTCCACGCCGTCGACCGGCTCAAGTTTGCATTGGATACCGGGGAGCAGCCGCCCGACTGAGCCAAACCGGTTGTCGGCCTTAGTATTGGCGCTGATGGCCGGCGCGCACTCAGTGACGCCGTACGCCTCGGTGATGTGCACCCCGAACCGGCGCGACCACAGGTCCGATGTGGCCTGTTGCACCTTTTCCGCCCCGGCGAGCAGGTAGCGCACGCTGCGGAAATCGTACGGGTGGGCTTTCTTGGCGTAACCGTTGAGGAAGGTGTTGGTGCTGAGAAACAGCGTCGAGTTGGCGTGGTAAATGGCGTTTGGGATGACGCGGTATTGCAGTGGAGACGGGAAGATTGTCGTCCGCAATCCGCGGCACAGCGGCAACAACG
This sequence comes from Verrucomicrobiales bacterium, assembly GCA_028817635.1. Taxonomy (GTDB): domain Bacteria; phylum Verrucomicrobiota; class Verrucomicrobiia; order Limisphaerales; family UBA1096; genus UBA1096. Next base: position 4,644 of record JAPPPH010000074.1, read on the forward strand.
TGCCCACCACGAGCCCAAAGCTGTGAAACATCGGCAGGCAATTAAAGATGCTGTCCGTGTCCATGATGTCCACCATGGCCTGTACTTGGCGCAGGTTGGCGAGGATGTTGCGGTGGGTCAGCTCCACCCCCTTGGGGATGCCCTCTGAGCCGCTGGTGAACAGCACGACGGCGGTCTGCTCGGTCGGGATGTTGAACTGCGCTTGGCCAAGCGCGGCCTTGTGCTTGAGCAGAATGGTCAGCTTGGCCAAGCCGGAAACCTGTTCGCGCACGTCCTCAAGATAAATGAACTCGATACCGGCCTCCTTCATCGGCTCGATATCTAACGCAGCTTTCTCGAGGAACGCCCGGGAGGTGACGATTTGTTTCAGGCCGGCTAGCTCGGAGCAGGTCTGCATCATCGGCGTGCCGGTGGTGTAGTTCAAAATCGCCGGAACCTTGCCGATGCGCCAAAATGCCAAGATGGTGATCGGTGTGGCGTTGACGTTGGGCAGCAGCACGCCAATCCGCTCGTCGTCCGGGTGGAGCAGCTTTTTAAACTGCCCGGCCAATACCTCGGCACCGACCATTACCATGCGGTGCGGCAGGCGTTTGCCTGTGATGTCTTCAAGAATAATCGTCTTGGGCCGTTCACGGGCCACGGTTGCTGAGGCCGTCAGCAAATCCTGCGGGCCAACCTCCATTTCACTCTCGAATTGTATCCTCATTAGCTGCTCCCGGAGCCACTGGGTGTAGGCGCCGCGTACGTCGGTTCGCTTGGTCAGCGCCGCGGGAGGGGTGATCGGATCGCTGAAATGAACGGAGAGTTTGGGGAAGGTTTTTTTCCAGCCGGGATTGGGAGAGTAGGGCAGTCGCTGGGCATTGCGCTGGTAGCAGGTGATGATCTTGGCATCGGTTTTCTCAAGCAAAAACCCGGTGCCCTCGAACAGCTTCATCAGGCTGCCGGTCTCGGAGAGGCGCCCCTCGGCGAACAACACCATCCGGCCACCTTCCTGCAGAAACTTGGCCATCTCCTTGACGGCGAACGGTGAGTTGTTGTCCACCGGGAAGGTGAACCGGTTGCGCATGACGAAGCGGAAGACCCAGTGGCTGTCCGCGCGAGTGGATGACACCATGAATTTCCAGTCCTCGTCGAGGCAGATGCCGACGATCCACCAGTCGAACCATGAGAGATGATTTGGAATGAGCAGAACCGGTCCGGGAGTCTTGAGCACCTCGGCGTTGTGTATCCTGAACCCGAAGAAGATTCGGGCGAAGATTCGACTGAAAAAACGGAATAACGGCATTCGATGGTTCCCTTGTTCGGGGACAATCTATAGCCGAAGTTGAGAAACGAAAACCAAAATCGTCCGGGCGCGTCAATTGCTGGCGAACCAGAGGAAGGCGATGGGCAGCAGCAGCCCCAGCAGTGTGACGATTGCCGTTGGCCAGCGACGATTCTTTTGGCGGAATGCCATGACGAGTCCCAGCAGCGCGGTGACGATCATGCCAAGCGCCATCAAAAGTGAAAACCAGCGGAATGTCTCGGAGACCGTGTCGTAGCTGGGTCCGTTGACACCCTGATATTTATGCACCTGACTCAGGGTCGAAACCCACTTCGGCGGCACGTACGAGCCATCCTTCGTGCTGCTGTGAAACCCGTACATCTGCCACGCGCCGGAAGCGCAAAAGAAAATCAGTATCGGCGCGAACAGGCAGCCGAGGTACAGGTGCAATGTGCGAATCCATTTCATCATAAAAAAAGCCGGTGAGGATTTCCCCCCACCGGCTGAAACTCAGTACCGCTTGGCCAAGCGCTTGGCCAAGTGATTGGCGTTAGGCGAACAGCTTGGTGACCGCCTTGGCCTTGACCAACTCGCGCGGCTGGTTGAGGTGGTTGTAAACGATCGTTTCGGGGTCAATGCCGAACGCGTGGTAAATCGTCGCCAACAATTCGCCCGGGTGAACCGGATCCTCGACCGGGGCTGAGCCGGTGCGGTCGGATTTGCCGTGGACGTAGCCGCGCTTGATGCCGGCACCGGCGATCGCCGCGGTGTAGCAGTAGGGCCAGTGGTCGCGGCCGTCGGCGCTGTTGCCGTTGCCGGAGGTGCTGACACCCTTCTGCGGGCTGCGGCCGAATTCGCCGACGGCAACCACGAGAGTCTCGTCGAGCATGCCGCGTTGGTCGAGGTCGGTGATCAGGCCGGACAGGCCGGCGTCGAGCATCGGTGCGGATTGATCCTTCATGCGCTTTGGCAGACCAACGTGCACGTCCCACGAGTGGTTGTCGGAGTTGGCGACCTTGGGCCAGACAACTTCGACCACGCGTGTGCCGGCCTCAACGAGGCGGCGCGCCAATAGGCAGCTTTGGCCGAATGTGTTGCGGCCGTAGAGGTTTCGGGTGGCTTCGGACTCCTGCGCGAGGTCGAACGCGTTGCGTGCGCGGCCGGAGGCCACGAGGTTGAGCGCGCGGTCGTAGTACTCGTCCAGCTTGAAGTCGGCCACGGCCTTGTCGATGTCCGGCGAGGCGTCGTTGATGGCGTCACGAAGACGGGCACGACGACGGAGGCGCAGCTCGAACACGTCGGGGCGCATCTTGAGGTCGTCGGTTTTGATGCGATCCATCTTGTTCATGTCCATGTCGCCGCCGTCCGGGTAGAGGTAGTACGGGTCGAACGACTTGCCGAGGAAGCCGGCGGTGCCGCCCTTGCCGACCACGTTGCTCTCTTGTAACGGGCGCGGCAGCATGACGAATGGCAGCATCGGTTCGGTCGGCGGACGCAGACGGATGATATTGGAACCGAAGTTCGGGAAATCCTTCGGGCTGGGTGGCTCGAGCTGGCCGGACGGGCTGACCTTATCGGTGGTGTAGCCGGTCATCATCTGGTAGATGGCGGCTGTGTGGTTAAACAGGCCGTTCGGTGTGTAGCTCATGGAGCGGATCATCGACATCTTGTCGTTGACCTTGGCCAGCTTGGGCATCAACTCGGTGAAGTGGGTGCCGGGGATCTTGGTCGGGATCGGCTTGAAGATGGACTTCACGTTGTCGGGTGAGTCCGGCTTCGGATCCCACAGGTCCAAGTGGCTGGGACCGCCCTGCAGGTAGCAGAGGATCACGTGCTTGGCCTTGCCCCAGCCGGGGCCGCCTACATGGCCGGCCTCTGCGGCACGGGCCTGCAGCTTGAGGATGTTGGCCAAGCCCAAGCCCATCATGCTCGATCCGCCGATGCGGAGCAGGTCACGTCGTGAAACTTTCAAGTGCGGATCGCACAAGTCCTTTCCGGGTTCTCCTGGTATGGTAATCATTTTCTTTTCCTTGGTTTACTAACTAAAAATCTCGTTCAGGGAATGCTAACACTTTTGCTTGGCCCGTCAACGGTTGAATAGGAACGCCGGGCTGTTGATCAGTGCCCAAGCGATGTCCTGTGCCGCGGTCAGGCGGATGGTTTTTTGCTGTCCTTCACTCAGTTCCAGTGCGCGTTTAAGCTCGGCCAGTTTTGGATCGACGCTCAGCGGTTGCTCGGCCTTGGCCAGGCCCGCTTTCAACTCCTTCAACTTCGGATCCTCGGGGCGTTTTTTCTTGGCCTCTCCGAGTTCCTTGTTTTTGGCGGCCAAATCCTTGTCCTGTGCCTTGAAGTAATCGGTGATCCGCTTGCGCTGGTCGTCGTTTCGCTTGTCCAAGGCGGTGGCGAGGATGGTGCCGATGTCACTTGGGTGACCAATCTCGACCTTCTCGTCGGTTGTCACCAGCAGTCGGAATTTGCCGATGGAGTGTTTGTTGCTGCCGTAGTTTTGGTTCAGCGAGAACGTCAAGCGCGAGCCGCCCTCAGCTCCAAATTTTTCCTTTGGAATGAAGATCGCGGTGCGGTCGGTGCTCAACTTCGGATGGGCTGCCCAGCCGGAGTTGTCGACCTTGCCGTCGATCGCTTTCTTCACGTCGAAGTCTTTCTGGTTGAAATCCGCCTTGGCATCCTTGAAGGAGACCTTGGTGGATTTGCGACCCTGACCTTCGCCGGTGGAGATGGCCTTGAGGCCAAACTCGGTCAGCACGAAGTTGCCGTCGTCATTTCGGCCGGGACCCTTCTTTGGTAGTTTGTCGTCTGCGAGCAGTTCCAGTCGCACTCCGGTGATGCCGCTGAGCTTGGTGTCGGCGTTGACGGTGTAGACGGTTTTCTTGAGGTCGCCGCTGGCGAAGACCACGTTGCCGTCACGTTTCTCGAGCTTAGAGCCGTTGGTGGCCTTCAGGTCGCCAAGTTCGACTGCCGTCCATTTGGTGGTCTTATTGGAGCCTTCCCACTCGGCCAAGCGCTTGGCCAAGCCGTCGTTGTAGGCCTTGAGCGCCTGCTCGGCCTTGGCGATGCGTTCCTTTTGCTTGCGATCGGCCTCGGCCTCGCGCGGGGCGATCTCCATTTGGTAGGCCTCGAGCTTGGTCTTGGCCAAGCGGATGGCGTCATCGCGTTTCTTGGCGCGCGCGGTTTCGCGTGGCTCGATTTCCTTTTCGTACTTGGCCAGTTGATCGATGGCGGTTTTGTGCTCGCCCTTGACGTCTTCAATGATCTTCTTGGCTGCCGTGATTTCTTCCGGTGTGGCGTGGCGGTTCAGCACGCGAAGGAACAGTTCGTCGATCATCTTTTCGTCATCCGCCATGTCGGAGACGAGCTTGGTGATGGCGTTGTCCTTGGCGCTGATGGCGTTGCCCACGGTCGGGCCACTGATGAGTGCCATGATCGGGCCAAGCTGAAGGTCGTTGGAGCGCTCGCATTCACAGGCACTTTCGCGAGCAGGCCGGCCAAGGTTGCCGAGGAAACCGTCGGCCAGTTTCACGCCGGAGTCCGGCAACTGCGCGGCGCGGGTGCCCTCCGGCACGCCGGGGAATTTGCTCTTGGTCCCGGTGACGCGGTAGATGGCATCAAACAACACCTCGGCTGGAAGACGCCGGGCCTTGGCGTGCGAGTAGTTGATCGTGTCGTCCTCGTTCCACTTGTTGGTTTTCACGCTTAACTGGTAGGTGCGGGACTTGGTGATGATTTTGACAAGATGACGCACGTCGAAACCGCTCTCGATAAACTGATCGGTCAGCCAGTTGAGCAACTCCGGGTTGGTCGGTGGGTTGCCGGCGCGGATGTCGTCGATTGGCTCAATGATGCCGGTGCCGGTCATGTAACCCCAGAGGCGGTTGACATAGCTCTTGGCAAAGTACTCGTTGTCTGAGGCGGTCAGCCAAGCGGCGAAGTTTTCGCGGCGGCTGCCTTTCTCGGGTGTCTTGTGCTCGGCGGCGAAAGGGAAGGCCGGCGGCGTGATTGCGCCGGTGCGGTCGTGCTTGGTTTCACCCTCGTTGCGGTCGTAGATGATCTCGTACAGCGGCTTGGCTCCCTCGACGGCAGTGCCGCCGATGCGCTTGTCGCCGGATTTGTCGTCCTTCTTCAGGCTGACCTGCGCGAAGTAGGCCGTTGTTTCGTAGTACTGATCCTGTGTCCAGCGTTCGAACGGGTGGTCGTGGCACTTGTTGCAGTTGAACCGGGTGGCGAGGAACAGGTGCGTGGTATTCTCCATGATCTCGGTCGGCTCACGGAGCACTTTGTAATAAGAGGCGGCCGGGTTGTCCTTGTTGGAGCCGCTCGCGGTGATGATCTTTCGGGCGAACTCGTTGTAGGGTGTGTTGCCGGCAACCTCGTTCCGAATCCACGCGCGGAACGCGGAGGAACCCTCGGTGCCGAGAAACTTGCGGTTGACCAAAAGCAGGTCGGCCCACTTGTTCGTCCAATGCTCAATGTAGTCGTCGCTGCCGACCAGTTTGTCGATCAACTCGTCGCGCTTGGGTTTGCTGTCGCGCTTGTCTTCGGCAAACTTGATTACATCCTCGGCGGTCGGCGGCAGGCCGGTCAGGTCAAGGTGGATGCGGCGCAGGAATTCCTCATCGGAGGCAATCTCGGATGGCAATGTCTTGGTACGCTTAAGCTTGGCTGCAACAAATTCATCAACCTTGTTGTTGGTTGGCATGTCTTTCCATTCGAAGCCGGAGCGATCTCCCATCACGGTCACGATGGTGGAGGCGTAGGCCCCCTCGAACCGGGCAAGCATCGGCGCCTCGCCACGACGGGCAGTGGTCACCAGGCCGCTTTTGTCGGTCGTGGCAATGTCGGAGTTGCCGGTCTCGATGAATGACTCGGCAGTGACGTCACGCTTCTCGCCGTTGGCATAGGTGGCGATCACGCGCATCTGCTGCTTGTCCCCGATCTTTTGCACCACCGGGTTTTTCGGTGATAGCTCGATGCCGGTGACACGCGGTGAGTCAAATTCCAGCTTGGCTCCGCCGGCGATCCAGCCCTTGAGAATCTCGTAGTAGTCTTCGCCCATCTTGGTCAACTGACCACCCTCATGGGGGACAGAGGCGGAAGCCTTGAGCAGGATGAGGCTGTTGTCGGGAGAGGCGACATTCACGCGGCGGCTGGCGAGGTCGTCCGTGAAGGCGCGGATGTCGTAGATCGGGTCGTAGCCGCGTAGCGAAAGCTTGAAGCCGTTCCTGCCGTCCTTGGCCCCGTGGCAGGTGCCGGCGTTACAGCCCAGCTTGGAGAGTACCGGCATCACGTCGCGCACGTAGTCCGGCTTGAAATCGCCGCTGACCCCGGCTACGCGAACCGTCAGAGTGGTCTTTTGGTTTTTATGGAAAATCTCGAGCTTGGCCTCGCCATCCTTCATCGGCTCGACCATGCCGCTTTTGCTGACCTTGATGACATCGGAGTCCACCTTGAACGCGAAGTCGCGTGAGGCATCGTAGCTCTCGCCCGTGCCCTTCACTGCGGTGAGTAAGAGTTGGTTGTAGTCAAACTTGCCGTTCAGGTTGATTTCCGAAGGCTCGACCGCGAGGGCGATGACGTCCTGCAATTTGTCGTCCGCCATCGGCACGGACATGAAGGCTCGCTTCAGGCTTAGCGCTTGGCTGTCGTAAAGACGAACCACGCCGTCCGCTCCGCCCACAGCAATCGTGTTGCCGTCCGGGCTGAATGCGGTGGAGTAAACCGAGGTGCCCAGCGAAACCTTGGCCAGGAGTTTGACTTGCTTGGTGTGATACTCGGCGGAAAGTCGCTTGGAATTACCGTCAAGCGGGCGTTCGAAAGCCTTCTTCAAGGCATCATTCACGCTGCTGTCGTAGTCGGAGTGATACAGGTGAGCCGAACACACGCCATTGTAGCTACTGCAGGAGATCAACTTTT
>JAPPPH010000074.1:11845-17384 GCA_028817635.1 Verrucomicrobiales bacterium
CCATTGTAGCTGCTGCCGGCGATCATCTTTTTGCCGTCCGGCGCAAAGTCGAGGGAGAAAATCCGGCCCGGCATCGGTGGGAATTTGCGGACGAGGTTCGAGTTGTCGCCGATCACGCGCTTGGTCACGCGCGTCAGCCGGAATACCTGCGGCACACCGTCCGAACCACCGACCAGCACCTCTTCCTTCTTCGGGTGCACCGTGATGGCGTGAATGCCGCCCTTGAGTGCGCCCGGAGTGATGGAGGTGATGTTGTCAACGAAACGCGAGGTAGCTACTTCGGTCAGCTTTACCGCCATGTCCCGACCGACCGAGACGAGGTGATCGCCCTTATTGTTCCAGACCGTGTCCAGCACCCAGTCGTCGTGGTGATCCTTGAACAGCACCTGTTCGCCGCTGCTAATGTCAAACGCACGCAGCGTCGAGTCGGACAAACCGACGGCGACCTTTTTGTCATCCGGCGACCAACTGATGCCGTAGAGCGTGTCGAACCCAACCGGGATCGACATCGAAAGACGCTTGCTGCTGACATTCCAAATCTGGATCTCACCGGCCCGGGCCGGCAGACCCCCGGCCACTGCCAGCTTTTTGCCATCGTGGGAGAACTTCACCTTCTGCACGCGCTCGGATAAACCAACCAAGCGGCCGGCCAAGCCGGAGCCATCCGCATTGTGCAGCAGCACCTCATGGTAACCGGCCAACGCGATCAGTTTGCCGTCCGGCGAGAAATCGATCGAGGAGATCACCGGCGGCATGCTGTACACCGGCGGGTTGTCCATGTTGTAGCGTTGCTTGGCGCTGGTTGGCGTGTCGTCCTCTGCGCCTTCGGCCACCCAGCGTGAGATTAGTGCGAGTTGCTCCTCCGGCAGGGGATCGGCCTTCTGCGGCATCTCCGCCTCGCCGTCGATCGGCGTGATCAAGGTGATCAGGTGACTCTCGTCCGGCTTGCCGGGCACGATGGCAACCTCCTCGCTATCGCCCCCCTTGAGGAGTTCCGCGAAAGTGGTCATGACGTATTCGCCCTTGGCCTTGGCTGGCTGATGACAGCCGTGGCATGAAGCCTGAAAGATTGGCCGAATGTCGTTGTAAAAACTGACCTTCTTCGGCTTGGCCTCCTCTGCCTGAGCGGTCGCGGCGACGAGCAGCCCAGTCAAGATTCCCTTTAACAAACCCTTTTTCATCATAAAATTATTCGTGGATACACCAATTTCGAACGCATTCCTGCGTCTTTGGTTTCATCGGTCCCCGAATGAGGCCACATTTTCGCCGTTTTTTCAAACTGAAATGGGCATTTTTTATGGCTCCAATTAAGGTGAAAACAGCCGCTTGGCCAAGCGCTTGGCCTAAAGTGTTCGTTTTTGAGCGACCACGAAGGCGTTGAACATCAGAAAACGCCAAGCGCCGAGGTTTAGGGCGAAGTCGATCGGCTTGGCCACGTAGCGGTCAGTGCACTCAGTTTTCAGGACGTCGCACCCGTTTTTTCTGAGAAAAAACCCCATTTCCACGCCATTCGTGGCGATGATCGCATCGTCATCCGGTTGAAACGGTTCACGAACGATCGGCTCCATCCGATCGAATTGAACAGTGCCGGGATCAGTGGCCATCTGCCGGCGCTTGGCCCGAAGCCTCTGCCAGTTTTTGAACTTGTTACCAAGGCCGCGCATGCTGGGGTGATAGTCGCGAAAACCAATCGCCCGAAAAAAATTCGGACTGGAAAGGACGACCTTACCGCCGGGCCGCACCACGCGAACGATTTCAGTAATAAACGCTTCCGGTTCCTCCACATGCTCCAGCACGTTCAGGGCGCCAGCGCTGTTAAACGTGGCATCGTCAAACGGCAGGCTGCTGCCGTTATAGAGCCGGCATCGGTCGCTGACCTGCTTGGCCTTGGCTATATTCGGTTCAGAAACCTCCACGCCATGTGCCTCGTGCCCGGCGTCGATCAACCGTTTCACGACCTGCCCGACGCCGCAGCCAACGTCCAGCACTTTGCCGCCGGGTTCAGCAGGACAGAGTGCATCGGCATATTTCGCATAAAACCCGGCATCCCAGTTGTCCAGGAAATCGGCGTACGCCTCATTTTCGCGATAATAGTCTTGCTGTTCACTCATGATAGTCTAAGGAAGCAAAAACTCCCTCACTCTCATCCGGCCTCAGGCCACCTTCTCCTCCGGCAGGGAAGAAGGAATCACAGCGGTTGCGCTTGGCCATGTGGCACCGTACTATAGATTCCGTCAATGGCACTACGATTTCTTATTATCCGCCTGCTTTTTCTTTCCGTCCACGATGATAAAACCAAGCAGGCCAAAGCCGCCGAGCAGGGATGCCAGACTGACATATAACCACGTGTTCGGGGGCTGAAAGCGAAAGACTATATCGTGTTGGCCGGGCGGCAGGCGGACACCGCGCATCACGAAATTACAACGAAGCAACTCCGCCGGTTGGCCATTCACGGTGACACGCCAGTTGGGCGACCAATGGTCGTTGAGAAGCAGCACGGTTTCAGTGGCGGCGTTTGCTGAAAGGTGAATCTCCTTTGGCTTGTATGCGGTGATACTGACCGTGCCACCCGCTTGGCCAAGCGCAGTCATTGAAGGCGCAATCGGCGAGTTGACGATGACCGAAGTGTGCGGGTCAAACTCCCGCTTGGCCAACGTTTCAAGAGTCGCTGTGTCATTTGTTTGTACCTGCCAATGGCTATACAGTTTGGCCCGGGGCAGGGCGCCGTCAAATCGGATCAAGGTATGATCACCGGCTGGATTAAACTGAGTCGTCAGATCCTCGAACTCGGGGGCGGTTTGCTTCGGATGATCCGGCCTCAGTTCGATTTGAAAACGGTCGTTAACGGAAAAACGGCCCTTGCCGGGGTCAAATTGCTGGTTGAAAAACATCACATCATTGGTGCCACCTAGAATCCAACGGGTATTAGTCAACTCCCAGCGGCGTCCGATCAGGTGATATGTGTTCGTGTCTCCGCCAACAGGGGTGAATCGGCGTTCAAACGCCTCGTGATCCGTGGCCATGCGGGGTGCCTGTACGATGTCGATGGATTGGATATTCTTATATAGAAATTGGTGTTGAAGCCATTCGACTCCATATAAATTACGGAGTGTGCTGGGGGAAATTTGTGATATAGTTACGCGACCCTCATGCGGCGCCTGCGCCAGGCGATTGATTAGCGGATTACTGCCTTCGTACTTATACTTGTAGTCGTCATACTGAACCCAAGGGCTGTTCGCCCGCGTGAGGTCCAGTGCTATAAGCAAAACCAGACCGAACCCAAAAACCGGTGAGGCTTTGCTGCGAAGTTTTTTGGTAATAAGGAATACGCCGATACCAAAAATAAGCGCCGTGATTATTAGTTCCCAAGAACTGAAAGCCGCCATCGTGACAGCGGTTTCCGGTGGAAAACCTCGGCTGGCAATATGTTGCGCGAGCAGTCCCTTGGAAGCACCCATGACCAGACTAAACAGCAGGCAGAAACCGGCCGCGATGGCAAATCCCATCACCCATTTTTTGATGAGTGCAGCTCCCCCCTCGGTCTCCTGCCGGGCGAGCCGGATCACACCCTCGACGCCGTACCCGCATAGTATAATTATGGCGAAGTGCATCGGGTGAAGGAACTTGATCGTGTTGCGCATCGTGTTGAAGAACGGCAGCTGATATATGAATTGGTAGAAAATGGCGTGTCGGCCGAACGCCAGCAGCAGGGAGATCAAGCCCAGCCCGGCCCAGAACAGGATCATCCGCTTTTCGGTTGGCGAGTAGAGTTCCGTTCTTTTTTGCAGCGCGAACAGTATGGCGCAAAAGGCGAGTAACACGACGATTACCCCGGCGTATTCACCCGAGCCGGAGTGGCGCTGAAGGAATTTGCCCTTGTTTTGCACAAGCTGCATCAATTGTGCCGCTTCCTGATTGCTGACACCCATCACCTGGGCGAGTTCACCCGGCAATACATTGCGCTGACCAAATGCAGCGATGATCTCCTCCACCTCCTCAATGCGTTCGATCATCGGGTCCTGCCCCACAGCGCCCCAATAGTTGCCCCCCTCAAGGGAGCGAATTTTATCCGCATCATATGGTCTGGGTGTGTCCAGTCGGTATCCGTAAACACCGGGCACGACAATCCGTAGAGCCTCCATCTTGGGCAGACTCCATTGCGTGAGGAAATTCCACTGCTGCTCTTTGGCGGCGGGCGAGTTGCCCTGTCCGCTGGTGGAGCCCTGCAATTGCGTGCCGACCAAGGTTGACATGGTTTGCGATGCAGCCAATCCCGCGACCAGAGCCACCACGGCCACACCGGCGGCGCCACGGCCAAGCGCTTGGCCAAGCGCGGGTGGTTTGTTTTTGTTGAGCGGTCGGATAACGAACGCGAACAGGACAAACGCCGCGATGTAGAGGCTAAACAGTGCGCCGATGTCGTAACCCTCCATTAGGCCAAGACCAACGCAGACGCCGGCCAGTGCGAGGTTCGCCCACGGCCTTGATTTCAGCGCGCGCAGGATGAACGCCGCGGCGAGAAACGTGGTGGCGAAGGTCAGTGCCCGAGATGGCAGTCCCCAGCAGGCATATGAAACCACCTCCATGTTAAACGCCGCTGCGATTGCCCCGATGGTGCAGGCGAGGTTTCGCAGGCCAAGCGTACGGAAGAAAAACCAGGCGGACATCCCGAGGATGATCAGGCAGATCGGCGTGCACAACTTGAGATAGAGCACCGATTTTTGCAGCAGCAAACCCAGCGCCATGTAGATGCCGGGGGAGGCGCTGGGTTGCTCGTAGCCGAGCCAGTTCAGGTCGTGCCAATAGCCGAAGAACGTGCCGGGCATCTCAATCGCGTCGGTGCTGATCGAGCCAAGCGGGCCGTCATTGGAAAAGAGGATCATGTTCTCACTGAAACTGTCCGCGAAGAGGAAGAGGGTCACGATGATCAGCACGGCGGCTGCACCGGCGAATGGCTTGAGCCAGCCGGAGGTTCGTTCGGTTGAGAGAAACGGTAGGTTCACTTTAGCTTATTGCCACTGCTCCTTTTTGAGTGACGACCCGAAAAACAGGTCGCGCAAAAACACGGTAACGCGTCCCAGTTGCCAGTGCAGCCACGGCACCCTCGGCCGGGCGGACTCGTAGATGCGTTGCACGTGGTCCGGTTTTTCGTCGGCCATCTGCTGCATTTTCACTTTCGATCGGGCGGCGAACATGCAGCGGAGTTTTTGCCGGCGCAGCCATCGTGGCAAACCTGACTGATCCATCAAGCTAAACGCATGCTGAATGGCCTCCCATTCGTCGAGTACCCAGCTCTTGATGTTTTCCTCGTTGCGCTTGGTCATGCTGAACGGATGCCGCCGAATCTGCAGCAACACCTCGGGCACGCACACACGCGCGGCGCTGGCTTTGGCCAGATCGGAGTAAAAAATACAGTCCGCCGCGTGGGGCATGTCGGTGCGGAATTGAACCGGGCACACTTTGCCAAGCGTCTTGATGAGCACGCCGCCGAGCATGAGTGAGTCGCATTCGCTGTGCTGCGCGAGCAACGCATTGGCCG
>JAPPPH010000087.1:0-430 GCA_028817635.1 Verrucomicrobiales bacterium
ATCATCGGCAAATCCCCCGTTGATGGAAGCAAAAAACCGCAGCCAGACGCTTGGCTGTGTTGACTCATAAAAAAGACACTGAAGGGGAGGGTCGAGGTAAGGCAAGGTAGGCCCGTTGACTCATAAAGTAGGACACCGTAGTGCAAGGGGGCTACGATGAGCAAAACTAGCAGAAGAGAGTACACAGAAGCGATGAAGATGAGGTATCAGCAGAAGAGGGGAAAACGGGCCAAGAGCCGGTTATTGGACGAGTATTGCGAGGTGACCGGCCATGAGCGGAGATATGCGAACAAGCTGATGCTGGGGATCAAGGGGCCGGGAAGAGGGAGGCCGAAAAAGGCGGGGCGCAGGAGCACGTATGGGCCGGAGGTGATGAAGGTGCTTAAGCGGTTGTGGTTTTTGGCGGAGCAGGCGTGCGGGAAGAGGCTGG
>JAPPPH010000087.1:440-4107 GCA_028817635.1 Verrucomicrobiales bacterium
GGCGCCGGTGTTGGCGCTGTGGCTGGGTGCGTACGAGAAGCGGTACGGGCGCTTGGGCAAGGGGTTGAAGGAGAAGGTGCTCAAGGAGCTGACGCCGGTTCGTGCTGAGGCATGGGATGTGGAGGAACCGAGATGGATCGAGGCAGACATAGTGGCGCACGGGGGAGGCTCGGCGGTCGGCAGTTTCATCTGGTCGCTTAGCAGCACGGACATCTACAGCGGATGGACCGAGATCCGAGCGGCGTGTAACAAGGGGCAACACGCGGTTTGCGGGGCGATTGCCGTTTGAGATCAAGGGGGTGGACACGGACAACGGGCCGGAGTTTTTGAACTGGCATTTTCGGGCCTACTTCAAGGAGAGGGAGCGGGAAGTGGAGTTGACCCGGTAGAGGGCGTACCAGAAGAACGATCAGGCGCACATTGAGCAAAAGAACTACACGCACGTGAGGCAGTTACTCGGCTACGAGGAGATAGTGGGATCGCTTGATGAGTTGCTGGAGATATGGTCCGAGTGGAACAACCTGTACAGTGCAACGATGAAGCAGGAGTGGAAGAAGCGTGAAGGCGGGAGACTGATACGGAGACACGAGAAGCGGCCGATGACCCCAGGGCAGCGACTGATCGAGTACTGGAGGAAGGAGGGAGAGGAAGAGAAAGCCCGGTCGATGGAGAGGCAGATGCGGAGGTGCGACCCGATCGAGATGAAAGAAGAGATTGAAAAAAGGTTGAAGCAAGTGTGGGAGATGAAAGAGAGTCTGGAAGCCACCGAGGCGGAAGAGGAAAGGCGCGGGGCGCCCCGGGCCGAAGCCCTCCTGCGCTACGCTCCGGAAGGCATCGGCCCGGGAAAAAAACGGAAACAAGAACCGAAAAGACAAAGAGCAAAACGGAGTCCCTTGAATAGAGTCAGCTAACCCCAGTCTAGCCTTCCTATTCAGTGTCCTTTTTAATGAGTCAACAGGCTGTTAAAAGGCGCGCGCCTCATCGTCGAAGCCGATGATGTACGCGTTGGCAGAGCGGCCGCGATCGATGAAAATATAGATCAACTTCACGTCGTTGTCCTCGAGTTCTTCCAGTTGCTCTTCACTGATCCCCTCCTCCTTGGATGGCTCCAGCAAAAATTCCTCCCAGAAATTGTGATGCCCGGGTGCGTAAGTTTGCGAGTACCAACCCTTCAACGAAATTGGCCCCTCGGTCAGGCCGGTGATGACCGTTTCCTTCCACGCCTTCAGCGGAGCGGTGTAGCCCGCGGTCGGCCCGGTGGGAGCCGGCGGCCAGTAAAACTCGATATCAATTTTTTTACCGCCCTTGCCCTTGATCGGGCGTTTTTGCAGCAGGTCATCTGGCCCAACCCCCTCGGTCGGGTCAAATTGGGTCAGCGTGATCTGATCTGTTCGTACCTTCTTTTTCTTCAACCCGCCCCCACCGAACGCCTGCTGCTGGTAGTCGGTCCGTGACTTTTTGTAGGTCGCCGCCAATCGCCATTCCAATTCATCGGCAAAGAGGATCGGCGAGCTGCGATCCGGCATCCAGCGCGGGATCCCGGCGGAGAGTTTGTACTTCACCGTTTCGCCATCACGCATTTCCTCCCAGTGATCGTTCAGGTATTTGATGTTGTTCACCGTGCCGGAGCTGAAACGATATCCGTCCCAATTTTTCAAGCCGTCACCCAACTTGACCACTTCGCCGTCTATGACTCGCGTCCATTCGGCTTTGTTCACGATGGAATCCTTTTGCCCGGCGGTGTTGAGCAAACGACTGAATGCGCTGACGTCCCAGACGGACTTCAGCCTGTGCCGCGCAAAAACGCTGCCACCGTGTTCCCCCTGAAACAGGCGCAGCGAGGCTCGCCCAGCCATAATCGGAGTCGTTACTTTCAATTCCACCGGCTGTGGCAGTTCGCGCACCTGTTTAACGATCAGCTTGCCCGGCTCGATTTTTTTGTACTCGAAATCCAGCGTGTAATTTTCGCGATCGACAGCGTACCGCGAGTAACCGGAAGCCACCTTCTCCAACAATGCGTGAAGCGCATCGTAGTCACTCTTCCATTTCATCACATGATCCTCCCCCGCGCGAAGCAGGCTCGACCGGCTCTGGAACATGACGCGCCGATTGGTGGAGCCGTTCGAGGAACGGTAGCCTGACACGCGGACCCCCTCCGGCACGGCGGTCGTGTCGGGGTTGGCCACGCTGGTCGCGCCAACCTGGGTCGACAGTGTGCTCCACATGTTAAATGCACCGCCGGTGTACTTCCGAAAATCCGACACCGCCACGCCGTTGGCCAGCTCAAACTCATCCGGAAAGGAATGGTGCACGAGGATCGCCATGCCGACTTCGTTCTCGTCGATCTCAAATCGCCGACGCTCGAGGTAGGCGTTGTTGTTGTAAAAACTGGCATAGACCCGCTTGATGGCACGGAACACGCCGCGCTCCTTTGGCTGGGTCTCGTCGCAGCCACACGGGCCGACCTGATCGTTGTCTAGGTCATCGAGAAGGCAGCCGCTGTAGCTGTCGTACAGGCCGGCCCCGGTGAAGTAACGACTGTCCTCGATATTCGTAGAGCTTCGGAAGCGAATCTTCCGATCCTTATCGAACGGCTCGAGTGCCGCGATGATCGCCTGCTTCTGACTTTCGACGAATTCCCCGTTGCGAATCAGTTTTCGCACGCCCTTGAGCGTGTCCTCCAGTTCCGCCTGCAGGCCGGACTCGTGCGCCTTGGCCAAGCGCTCAGCGATCTCTTCGCTCAGCGATTTGCCGTTGGCCAAGCGCTGGGCCATGAACTCATCCCAGAGATCAAACGTGATCGCGATGGCCGGGTCGGGCGAGTTTTTCGGGATGTATTTGCGCAGCAAATTGAACTTGGCCGCCTTGCCGCCGACATACTCGGTGTCGCTTGGTTTTACCGACTTGATCGGCTTGGTGTAGACGCCGGCAGTTTTCTTGGCTTCAAATTTCAGCGACGGCGGAGCCTTCAGTTTGGCCACGGCGTCGAGCACCGACTCCGGAAGATCGTCCCCCAACTCGATCACTCTGGCAGAGTCAGTTTGGGACTGGTTGATGCCCCCGCCTGCCTTGGTTCGAAACATCACCATTCTTCCGTTCAGTGCGCGCAGCCCCTCGCGAGTCGTCTCGTTGCCCTCGTAATAAAACGGAACACCAAAATTCTTGGCGAGAATGGCGACGTGCGAATTCGGCGTGGATGGGTTAAGCGTTACGATCCCAGCCACACGCGGTATCTCCGCCGGCACATGGTCTGTCAGCAAAATGTCGTCGCTCGTCAAATCACCCTTCCGAAACGCCGACGCGATTTCGCTGCCTTCCACAAAAACCAAGCGGCCAATTGCCCAGCCTTTGGAGTAAATCACATCCGAGCCGGTCTCCCATCGGTGCGCCGACACCACCGGCACGTCGATTGCCGCCAGCGCGTTTGCCACTTCGCCGGAGGCATCGGTCTGCTCGTGGGTTGGCATGTACAGTCCGCGCAACATGTCCGGTTTTTCGATGGCATCGTCCACCTGTTGCCAAAGGAACCGCACCATCGATGCTGGCAGCCGATCCTGCCCAACGAACTGGATCGCGTACTCGCTGTTTTTCTCAGAAAACAACACGGCACCCCTCACCGCTCGGCGTCCTGCGTGGTAAAGCGTGACGCTGTCGAACTGCATGTGCG
>JAPPPH010000016.1 GCA_028817635.1 Verrucomicrobiales bacterium
GTTGGCTGCCGGCGGGGATGATCGGAGTCGTCGTGACCACAGCCCGCTTGGTTGAGTCTTCAGGCTCGAAACCGGCCCAGCCGTCCGGGCGCAGTGTTGCGAGCGCCAGCCCCGATTTTCGCCAGTCAAAAAAATACCAGTCGCTTGCACCGTAAAAAATCTGCACCTCGTTTTCGCGAAACACCGGCTGGGAGGGAAACATCGCGCCCCAATCATACGGCATCGTCCCGTATTTTTTTGTCTTCGCATATGTGTTTGCGATCAGCGGCGTGCCGGGCAGGATGCGGTGCCACGTGTACGAGTCGGGGCTCCACGCCAGTTCGATCTGCTGTCGCACTCCCTCCATCGATTTGACTGAGGGATAATCCATCACCCCAAGCAGCCCGAGGAAGACGCCGCCAGCGCGAAAGATCACCATGTCGTGCATCTGGTTTTTCGGCGTGCCTTCGATGATTAATTCCGAGCGCGTCCACTTGAGGCCGTCCGCACTTTCAGTTCGCGCGATCTTGCGGTTGCCGACGACCGGGAAGCGGTCGTAGTGCCGAACGATGCCAACGTACTTTTGCAGTTCAGGCGACCAGACCATGTTCGCATGACAGTCGCTTTGGATGGCGATCTCCGGACAGCGAATCTCCGGTCCCCAGTTCAGGCCGTCCGGTGAAAACCGGATCAACTGCATGTAACCGACCTGCGCGGCGTAAAAAGCCTTGTAACGCCGGGCCGGATTATTCTCGTGCAGATCCTTGTACACGCCGGCTCCGGACGGTCCGCGCACGACAATGTTGTTCCGCTTGTTGCCACCAAACTCGACCAGACCAAGCTCCGGTTTTTCCCAGTGAATACCGTCCTTGGACGTGGCATAAAGGATCGCCTCGTCGCGCTTGTTTGGCTTGGCCGACATGTAGTGGGTGGAATTCGGGTTGCGCTTGGCCGGAGGTGTCATGGTCGTTCGCTCATCGACGATGAACGGGCAATACCAGCATTTGTAGAGTTGTTCCTCCGCGTCAAAAATAACATTCGGATACATGTTGTCGTAGCGCGGTTCCCACGGTTTGTCGGCGACGAACAACGGGTTGGCTGTGTGTTTTTTGACCGAGCCAAGCGCCAGTTTGGCATTGGCCGTGGAGTCGATGATCCGCGAGTCAAGAAGCAGATAACGATCGCGGGACACAGCATTGGCAGTGGGCTCTTTTTTATCGGACAACGCACTGTAAACGATCGGCTTGAGCGCTTGGCCAAGCTCGATCATAGGCATCTGTTGCGTGAGGGTGATGACCACAAGTTCGTCCTTGGGCGAAAGCCAATACTCCGTCCCCGCGCCGCCCAGCCACTCGTACTCTCCGACCGACGAAGGTGCGCTGGCGATTTTCCGGGTGCGCACTGCAAAGCCCAATCCGAACCCGCGCCCCTCGGGGCGCCGGTCAATTTCACCCACGCTTTCCGGTAGTTGGTCGCGGATCATCGCCTCGACGGTTTCTGTTTTCAAAAACCGTTTCCCATCGAGTACACCCTTGTTCGAGAGCATCAGGCAGAACCGCATGTAGTCGGTTGCCGTGGACACGAGGCCGCCTCCGGCGGAAAGAAACTTGGGCAGTTTGTCGAATGTATACGCACCTCTCGTGCCCGGTTGTGGCGCGGCCACCACCTTCAGGTTTCGTCCGTATACTTCCGCCAGTCGATGGCGTTTTTCTTCCGGCACAAAGAACGCCGTGTCGATCATGCCGAGCGGCTTGCAGACTTTTTCCGCGATGCAGACATCGAGCGTCTGCCCCGAGGCAACCTCAAGCACACGCGCCAACACCTCCGTGCCGAAGCTGTAATGCCAATCCGTGCCGGGTTGATAACGCATTGGCACGGCGTCGAGCCGATTCATCATCTCCTCGAGTGTGCTTTCGTGCAACGGCGGCAGTCCGGCACGGCGAAACGCGCTGTCCACTGTCACGTTGTTGGAAAACCCGGCCGTGTGCCGCAACAGGTCGCGCACCGTCATCTGCCGGGTTTGCGGTTCGCCTTCAAATTTCATACGACCGGCTGCCGGGATGTATTTTGAAACCGGATCGTCCAGCCCGAGTTTGCCTTCCTCCACCAACACCATCGCCGCCACGCTGGCGACCGCCTTGGTCATCGAGTAAATGCGAAACAACGTGTCCTTTCGCATCGGTTTGTTCGCGGCGATGTCCTGCATCCCCTTCGCTGAAAAGTGGATGACTTTTCCCCCCTTGGCCATGATCGTCACCGCCCCGGCCAGACGGCGTTCATCAATGTAACGCTGCACGAAGGGATCAATCTTCGAGATTCCCGCAGCCGACATCCCCACCTCTCGCGGCTCCGCAGTCGGCAGCGCTTGGCCAAGCGCAGTCGGGGCCAGACTCAGGACGGTGGCGAATAACGCGTTGATTTTGGATTTCACGGTGGCGCGAACGTCTCCCGATAACGAGTGGAGTTCAAGTAGTTTTGCCGTCCGCCAATTGCAGGTATACTTTAAAATATACTTGTTTTGTTCTGGGCGTTGGGCGACGGTTTCCTGCGTGGGACAGTTGACGATCTATCTGGATGAAAAAACGCAGAAAAAAGCCCGTCGCGCGGCCAAGCGGGAGGGGAAGTCGTTGTCTCGCTGGGCACGTGAGCAGTTGAACGAGGCAGCGGACGAGGGGCAAACTTGGCCAAGCGGCTTTTTCGAATTGCTCGGCTGCCTGGGTGATTCCGATCTTGAGCCACCGGGTGAACTCCCGCAGGGCGCCGACGCCAAAAGGGAGTCCCTGTGATCTACTGTCTCGACACGAACATCGTCATCTACGCGCTGAAGAAGGCGAACCCCCGTTTGGCCAAGCGCCTGAAATCGATCAAGCCCGCCCGAATCAAGATTCCGGAAATGGTTCGTGCCGAGTTGCTCTTTGGGGCTTCAAAAAGTTCGAAGCGAGAGTCGGTGTTAAAAGCGGTTGAGGCGTTTCTGGCTCCATTCGAGCATTTGTCCTTTGGCGCGGATGCCGTGTTCCATTACGCGGAAATTCGCCGTGAGCTTGAGAAAAAGGGAAAGGCGATTGGCCCGGCAGATCTTGTGATTGCAGCGACAGCCCGAGCTGCCGGTGCGGTTTTGGTCACGCACAACACCCGGGAATTCAACCGAGTTCCAAACCTGCAAACGGAGGATTGGACGAAGTAGCTACTTGGCCAAGCGGGTTTCCTTTTTGCGGAGGGCTTTTTCCTGGCGCTTGGTCTCGGCGCGGAGGAGGGCTTCCGGTTGCCAGCCCTTGGCTTGGGCGTACTCGGCGAGGGCGAATAGTTCCCGACCTAGGCTGGCCTTCGTATAGCGTTGTTTGGCCGGCTTGGCCAAAGGCTTGTCGGCGAGCTTGTTCTTGCGCGCCTTCTTGACGAGTTTTTCGGCGCGCTGCAGTGAGGGCAGATGGCGCGGAATGCCGTCCAGCGCGGAGGGGCGTTCGTGTTTTGTGCCCTGTTTTTCCTCGCGCTTGATTTTCTCCCACTGCGCCCAGACGGCGTCGACGTTGTCCGCGTCGGAGTCTCCGAATACATGAGGGTGGCGGCGGATGAGCTTGTCGGTGATCGTCCGGGCCGCCTTCTCAAAATCAAACGCCTTCCGTTCCTTCGCAAGTTGGCAGTGAAAGACCACCTGCAACAGCAGGTCGCCGCATTCCTCGAGCATCTCGTGGTCGTCCTCTGACTCGATCGCGTCGATCAATTCGTACACCTCCTCGACGGCGTGGAAGCGGATGGACTTGTGATCCTGTTCGCGATCCCACGGGCAGCCGCCCGGGCCGCGCAGACGGGCCATCACCTCGATCAGTTCGTCGATCGCCGGTTTGCGTTTTTTGGATTTTCGTTTGGCGGCCATGTCAGAGGATGACGAGGTCGTCGCGGGGGACGATTTCCACGCCTTTCAGTTTCCGAGCGCGAATCTCGTCGGCGTTGTAACGGCTGATGCCACGGGAAAACTCCGTGCCCTGCAGGTCACAAATGCGTACGACATCACCCTTGGCGAATTCGCCGATGCATTGTGAGACACCCGGTGGGAGCAGGCTTTTTCCCTTGTCGAGAAGTGCGTTGCGGGCGCCGGCGTCCACCCACAGCGCTCCCTTCGGG
>JAPPPH010000304.1:0-3827 GCA_028817635.1 Verrucomicrobiales bacterium
GTTTACGACCGGATGTTTCGCAAGGCGAGTGAAGGAGTGACCGACAAGGGCGTGATCGATCTTGTCAACGACCAGGCGAAGAGTCTCAAGCGTCGCGTTGGCCAAGCAGACCAGCGGAAGATCGACGAGTACCTGGAGGCGCTGCGCGCAGTGGAACGCCGGATGGAGTTTGCAGAGAAACAGACCGGCAAATCCGAGCTTGGCCAAGCGGAAAGCGTGGCGTTCAAACGGCCACCGGTGGGCATTCCGGAGGATCACGAGACCTACATGAGGACGATGATGGACCTGATGGTGCTTGGTTTCTGGTCCGGTGCAACGCGGGTGGGGTCGCTGATGCTCGATCATGGGCAGAGCAACCGTTACTTCGACTTTATCGATGGAGTTCGTGGGACGTGGCACGCGCTGTCGCACTACCGTGACATCAGCGGCAAGACCGAGGACGATGACGGCATCAACTCGTGGAAAACAGTGTCCCAAAAACGGGACATGTACAACGCGGTCACGGCATGGCATCACCGGCAGTTCGCCTACATGCTCGGCAGGATGAAAAGCATCGACGAGGGCAACGGCACACTACTCGACAACACGATGCTGCTTTACGGGTCAAGCCTTGGTGATGGCCATGCGCACGGTGAGGAAAATCTGCCGATCATCTTCGCCGGCGGCGGCGGGGGTACAGTGCGTTCCGGGCGATATCTTAAGTATCGTCGCAACTATTCACTTTCCAAATACCACCTCGCGACCATGCAGCGCATGGGGGTGCCGGTGGAGGAGTTCGCCGAGGTCGATTCGCCAATGAGCGGCCTGACCAGGCACGTCTGATTTTTAACATGAAGAAATGGATATTCCCCCTGTTCGCGGCGGTGATCGCTGTTGGTTGTGTGACCTCGAAAAAGAGCTCTGCCATCCCGATTATCGACACGCACATTCACTTGTATGATACGACGCGGCCGGAGGGTGTGCCGTGGCCGCCGGAGACGGACAAGGTGTTGTACAAACCAATCCTGACTGAGCATTTTGACAAGGTGTCCGACGAGAACGGGGTCAACGCCACCGTGATTGTTGAGGCGAGCAAATGGATTCCCGATAACCAGTGGGTGCTCGACCTCGTGAAGCATGATCCCGACCGGTACATTGGGTTGGTGGGCAGCCTTGAGATTGGCACCCCGGATTTCAAGAAACACCTTTTTCAACTTTCGAAGGACAAGCGCTATGTGGGCATTCGCATGCGCGAACGCCCAGGCGGCGACTCGTTTTTTGAAAACAAGGAGGTCTGGGCCGATCTTCAATTATTGGCAGCCATGGATCAGACACTGGACGTGTTGATGTTTCAGTACAGCATTGAGGATGTCGACATGGTGGCCAAGCGTCTGCCAAACCTGAAGATTCTGATGAACCATGTGGCCGGTGCGGACATCGAGGGCAAACCGGCCGACCCGAAGTGGGTGGCAGCGATTAAAAAAGTGGCAAAAAACCCAAACGTGTACTGCAAGATTTCCGGCCTGTTTCAGCAGTCCGACCGGCAGCCTTCCCCGAAGGACGTCGCATTTTACAAGTCGGAATTGGACGTGCTCTGGGAGGCCTTTGGTGAAGACCGCCTAATTTACGGGAGTAACTGGCCGGTGACCATGCGGGGTGGCACTTACGCGGAATACCTCGCGGTCGTGAAGGCATACTTTGCGGACAAACCTCGTGCGGCGCAGGAGAAGTATTTCTACAAAAACGCGTTGAAGTTTTATGGGCTCCCCCCACTGAAGCGTTAGGCAAGTTCTGCTTCCAGCGTTTGCTTCAATTTGGTGAGTTGCTCCTCGTTGGTCGGTTTTGCGCCCGCCGTTGTCCGGACGTAAAACGTATCGATCGCGGCCCCTTTTTCTGTGCTAATTCGGGCCACATGAATATTCAGATCATGGCGGGTGAGTACCTTGGAGATTCGGTGTAGCAGGCCAAGCCTGTCCTCCGATTCCACCTCGACAATGGTCCGAGACTCGACCGATTGTGTGTCGATCCGGATACGGGTCGGGAGTTGCCACTCTTCCGGATCCGCGCCTCGGTCCGGCGTATCAATTTTCTCTTCAAACGATGTATCACCGTCTGGTAGCAGCGCTTGGCTGATTACTTTGCTGAACCGGTCGCGCTCGGCGCGCTTGGCCAAGCCGCCGTTGTCGGCGTTCACGACAAAAAACGTATCAATGATGATGCCGTCACTTCGGGAGAAAACCCGCGCGCTCAGGATATTCAGCCCGGTAGCCGCGAGTGCGCCGGAGATGGTCGTGAACAGGCCAGGTCTGTCCCAGGTGCAAACCTTGAGAGAAGTATAGCCTCGGGCCGGTCGGTCCTGCCAGTTGATGATCGGCTCCAGTACTTTTTCGTTTCGATTGGAGGTAACCCGCTTGAGAAACAGGTTTACCTGCTCGAGGTCGACCAAGATATGCCGGATCGAGTGGGCCCGAAAGTAACGCGGCGTGAGGTGGTTAAAGTGCGCCTCCAATTCCTCCTCAGATAGGCTGGGGGGCAGTTGGTCACGCAGCGTGAACTTGAGCTTGGCCAAGCGGTTCTTCTCTGCCGCCTCATAATCCTCGCCGCTGGCCAAGCGACGGCCGGCCCGGCGGTAGAGGGATTGGAGAAGTGTGTTCTTGAAGTCGTTCCATAGGTCGTCGCTGGTGCCAAGCGAGTCGGCGAACGTCAGCAATGTAAGCATGGCCAGGTTTTCCTCGTCCTGAACTGTCTCGGCGAACTGGCGGATCACGGTTGGCGAGTCGATATCGCGTCGTTGAGACACCTCCGCCATGAGCAGGTGATTCTCCACAAGAAACCGGAGCCGGCTCAGTCTTCGGGGCGATAAGCCAAGCCGTTCGCCCACCTGCAGGCAGACAGCCGTGCCGTCTTTCACATGGTCACCACTCTCCATGCCCTTGCCGGCATCATGCAGAAACAACGCGAGGTAAAGCAGGTAGGGCAGGTCGATGTCCTGCAAAATATGGGTATAGTCCGTGAACGGCCGGCTGTCGGCGTCCCAGACTTGGTCGAGCTTTTCGAGGCAGATCAGTGTGTGTTCATCTGCGGCGTAGGCATGAAAAAACTCATGCTGCACCAGGCAGGTCATCCGGCCAAATTCCGGGATGTATCGCCCGAGCAAATCAACCTCATGCATGGCGCGCACCGCCGGGGCCACGTTGCCGCGTTGGTTGAGAATCTCGAGGAACGTCTCGTGAACCTCCGGGTCATTGATGAATGAGTCGTCCACCAATGAGACATTGTCGCGCAATAGCTGGATGAGGTCGGGATGAAATTCCAACCCACGCTGCTGCGCGTGCAGGAAAACCCGCATCAACCGCTTTGGTTGATCTTTGAAAACTCGTTTCGAAACTGGTACCAGTTCGCCATCGATCACCTGAAAACCGTCGAGTGTCTCCTGTTTTTTGCCGCCTCCAAAAAGGGTTCGCAGTGAGGGAATGCGATGGGCGGACTTTGGCCGAAGGGCGAGGCGTCGCTCAACCATCCGGGTGATCAGGTGGATGCGTCGCATGTGTCTGTAAAGATCACGCATGAACGCTTCCAATCGGCGGGCTGAAGATCGATCCTTATAACCAAGCTGCCACGCCACCTTGGGTTGCAACTCTTTGTGTAAATCGTCTGAGGGCCGCTTGGTTTGGTAATGCAACTCGTTTCGCACACGTAGCAGGAACCCATAGCCTTCCTCCAGTTGCGCGCGGTTGTTGGGCCGGATCATTTCCTGTGCTTCCAGTTCCGCGAGCGTGCGCGTGCTGTACTTGAAGTGGGTCATCCACAACAGGTTTTGGTAATCGCGCAGGCCACCGCATCCGTTT
>JAPPPH010000304.1:3837-4097 GCA_028817635.1 Verrucomicrobiales bacterium
GCCTGCAACAGGGCGGAGTTGCCGAATTTCACCCGGCGTGCGTCCTGGTCGGCTATGCGCATTTGCAGGTAGTCGTCGATGTGGCTGCGGACGCACTTAACCTCCACACGTTTTTGAAACTGCTCAAACAAACCGGCATCTCCACTGATCAGGCGTGACTCGATCAGTGAGGTCTTGGTTTGCATGTCATCGTTTGCGACGTTGACCGCATCCTGAATGTTGCGCACCGAGTAGCCGACTTTCATGCCAAGGTCATACAG
>JAPPPH010000118.1 GCA_028817635.1 Verrucomicrobiales bacterium
AAAGTTACATCCCGAAAACGGCTCGATTAGGCCGGCTCAGCCGCTTGGCCAAGCGCTTGGTTTGCAGTCGTTTACTCCGTTTTTAATCGCAACTGGCCACAGGCAGCATCGATGTCCGTTCCCTTTTCGGTGCGCACAGTCACACGGACACCCCGATGATGGAGTGCATCGCGAAAACGGGCCACAGTCTCATCGCTTGGCCGCTTCCACTCGAGGCCGCCCACCGGGTTGTACGGGATAAGGTTCACCTTGCACTGCAGCCGCTTGGCCAAGCCGACCAGCGCCTCAACCTGCTCCAGGCCGGTGTTGATTCCGTCGATGAGAATGTACTCGACCCAAATCATCCTGCCCTTGGCCTGTTGGTAGGCCTCACAGGCATCGAGCAGCGCCTCCAACGGATACTTACGATTGATCGGCATGATCTGGCTGCGCACATCGTCCGTGGCCCCGTGCAGCGAAATGGCCAAGTGATACTGCTGCGGCTCCTCCGCGAGCATCCGAATCTGTGGCACGAGGCCGCTCGTGGATACCGTGATCTTGCGCGCGCCGATATTCATCCCCCACGGCGCGTTCAGGATATGCAGCGCCTTGGTTAGATTGTCGTAATTCGCCAGCGGCTCGCCCATGCCCATGATGACGAGGTTATTCACCAGCGTTTGTCCCTTGGGCAAAGTCTCCTCCGTAAACTCGCCGCTCGCGATAAGTTGGTCACGGCGCCAACGCTCCACGGACAGCACCTGATCCACGATTTCGAACACTTCGAGGTTCCGACGATAACCCATGATGCCGCTCGCGCAAAACTTGCAGCCATACGCGCAGCCGACCTGTGTCGAGACGCACAAAGTGTGACGGTCACTCCGGTTTCCATCCTGCCCGACCGACGCCGGTATGAGCACGCTCTCGATGAACTCACCGTCGGCCAGCCGCCAGAGAAATTTAACCGTACCATCTCTCGACACCTGTTCGCGGGCGCACTCGAGCGACTGCATACGAAATGCCTCCGGCAACTGCGCTCGCAACTCCTGCGAGAGATCGGTCATCTCGTCGAAGGTGCACACCCGTTTTTTGTAGACCCAGTCCAGCAATTGGCGTGTGCGATAACTTTTGTGCCCCCAACCAGTCAACACCTCGCTGACCTCCGCATCGGTCAATGACCTCAGATCTTGGATCTCGGGTGCAGCCGTTTCTTCAACCGGGCTGGCAGCGGATTCATCCGGGGCAATCATTCGGGTAAATAGAATTTTTGGGTGTACTCGCGGACCATTCGGGTGGTGTCGTATTGGGCGGCCAGGGTCGACATCGCACGGCGGATTTTACCAACCCACGCCCGGGGTATCCCTACTTCGTCCCGGTCATAAAAACAGGGTAATACCTCACTGGAAAGCACCTTGTACAGATTCTCGCTGTCCACGCGATCCTGCTCCTCGACGTTTTCCGGATGCGCGTCGCCGCCGATCGCGAAGCCGTTGGTTCCATCGTATCCTTCGCGCCACCAGCCGTCGAGGATGCTCATGTTCAGGCAGCCGTGTGCGGTGGTTTTCATGCCGCTAGTGCCGGAGGCTTCGAGCGGCCGGCGCGGGTTGTTCAGCCAGATGTCACAACCGGACACCATCTGCCGTGCCACGTGCACATCATAATTCTCGAGGAAAACGAGATGACCGTTCAGCTCAGAATGTTTACTCAGGTGGATGATTTTCTGGATGAGCCGTTTCCCTTCATCATCGCGCGGGTGTGCCTTGCCGGCGAAGATAAACTGCACCGGCTTTCGCAAATCACGCACCATCCGAACGAGGTTTTCGTATTGGTCAAAAATCAGCGGCGCCCGCTTGTACGTGGCAAACCGGCGCGCGAAGCCGATGGTCAACGCATCCGGATTGAGCAGGTGATCGAACGCGATGAAATCGCTCGCATCGGATCGATGTTCCTGATCCTGCAATCGGCGGCGTGCGAATTCGATCAACTCGCGGCGCAACCGATAACGCAGCGCCCAGAGTTCCTCATCACTGACGAACGCCGGATCCTCGACCTTGGCCCAAAACTCCGGCTTGGCCAGTTCCTCCGACCACTCTGCATCCGGATTCGCCTGAGCAAGCTTTCGTCGCCAAAACTTTCGCACCGGCCCCTTCGTCCAGCCAGCCAGGTGGATGCCGTTGGTCACGTGGCCGATCGGCACCTCGTCCACCGAGCCATCGGGGTAAAGCCCCCACCACATTTCGCGGCTCACTGCCCCGTGCAGCTCGCTCACGCCGTTGGCCGCCCGGGCCGCCTTGAGCGCGAGGACGGTCATGCAAAACTCCTCGTTTTCGTCATCGGGATTCACTCGGCCAAGCGCGAGCAGCTCCTTGGCATCGACCTTGAGTTGGTCGTAAAAATGACGGGCCGCATAATCCATCAACCCCTGGCTGAACCGGTCGTGACCGGCCGGCACCGGGGTGTGCGTGGTAAACAAACACTGCCGCGTGGGCTCCGCCCCCGCATCGTGAACCCCGGCTCCGGCCTCGACCCGCTCCCGCATCAATTCCAACGCAAGAAACGCGGCGTGGCCTTCGTTCATGTGAAACACCGAAGGCTCAACACCCAGCCGGCGCAGCAACCGAACGCCTCCCACGCCGAGCAGGATTTCCTGCATGATGCGGGTCGAGTTATCGCCGCCGTAGACACGTTGCGTGAGGTCACGAAAGTGCGGCTGATTCGTCGGCAAGTTGGCGTCGATGAGATAAACCGGGCAGCGGCCGACGTTGACCACCCAGACCCGAAATTGCACCGGCTCGGCCGCGATCTCGACTTCACAAACGATCGGCTGTCCCTCGTCGTCGAGCACCGGCTCAAGCGGGAGATTCGTCGGGTCGAGCTGGCTGTAATACTCCGTCTGCCAGTTGTCGGAATTGATCGCCTGCTGAAAATAGCCTTCGCGGTAAAACAGACTGATACCCACGAAGCCCAGCCCAAGGTCGCTGGCCGACTTGGCATGGTCGCCCGCCAACATCCCCAGCCCCCCGGCCGCGATAGGCAGAGTCTCGTGAAAACCAAACTCCGCGCTAAAATAGGCCACCGGCCGTTTGGCCAAGCCGGCCGCATTCGCTGCCGCCCACGTGTCGGTCGCGTACAGGTATTTGTCAAACTGCTGCAGCACGGACTGCACGCGGCCGTTAAACTCCTCGTCCAGCAATCGTACGCGCAGTTCTTCGTCGGACAACTCGCGCAGCACCGCTACGGCGTTGTGATAAAGGTTGCGCCACGCACGCGGCGAAAGTTCCTCAAAAATGTCCTGCGCATCCTGATTCCAGGTCCACCACAGGTTACGGGCCAACCTATTCAGGCCGGCGACAGTTGTCTCAATTTGGTTTTGCATCGCACTTCCACCCCAGAATAATTTGACTGCGGGACATACCGCCGTCCATAGAAGCGCACTATACGCCGGCAGCCGCCCAACCGCAAGTTGGCGCTTGGCCAAGCGCTTGATTACGATCACTCGGCCGTGACGCTTGGCCAAGGCCAGTCGCCCTTATCAAATTCTATACTGATGTCCTTCCCGTGCGAGAGCACAAATTCACCGCCGTCGTCCTCCACATTGAAGCCGGTGGAATAAAGCGTGAACGAGTCGCCATCCGGTCGGTACACTAAGCCGCGATCATGAAACATATCCCCCGGTAACTTAGCCAGGTACGCCGGTACTAATTCAGCCAGCGTGGGGGGATAATTGCCCTTGGCCAAGCGATACCTCTCCAGCGCCGCCACGATCTTAGCTTGATCCAATCCCGCCTGAGCCGAGGTCATGTTGAGGATAATCTTGTCGTAAGCCGGGATCAGCATGGCCGTGAAGGCATACCGAAACGCTAACGGCGCGTTGGTCAGTTTCTCAATCTCCTCCTCAGCCGTCGGAGTGTCCCGCATCGACACGCGGTGGTTTTCCACGTCGATTTTCGCAAGTAAATTCTCGGTGATGATGCGATTGATATGGTAGCGATTCAGGCTCATAAAAAAACCGGGATCGAATTCCTCCGCACCTGTGCCAGCAGGGTTTTCTGTTCCATCGTCGAGTTGCTCAAACCACATGTTCACAAGGTTTCGTTCC
>JAPPPH010000368.1 GCA_028817635.1 Verrucomicrobiales bacterium
TTCTCCTTTCCACCGGATGAAACGGTGGCACAGGCCGACCTCGTGTTGGATATCAAGGCTGAGCTTCCGAGGCTGTCCCAGGCACTTGGATTCACGTTTCATCCCAAGTTTTCTGAGAACCGTGAGTTGTTTATCTGCTACGCGCTGAGGCCCAAACAGGAGGACGGCTCGCACCTTGTACGTTATCGACTGCCAGAGGCGGCCGCCCCGGCTGTGGTCGATCCCGCCTCGCGTGAAGTGCTGCTCAAATGGCTCGCTGGCGGACACAACGGCTGCTCTCTTAACTTTGGCCCGGACGGGATGCTCTACATTTCCACCGGCGACGCCGAGGCGCCTTACCCGCCGGACGGCCTGAAAACCGGGCAGGACATCAGCGACCTGCTGGCGTCGATCCTGCGCATCGACGTCGACCGCCGCGACCCCGGCCTTGCCTATCGTGTGCCACCGGACAACCCGTTTACCACTACGCTCGGTGCCCGGCCGGAGGTCTGGGCGTACGGCTTCCGCAACCCTTGGAGGATGAGTTTTGACTCCGAGACCGGCGACCTGTGGGTGGGCGATGTCGGCTGGGACCTGTGGGAGATGATCTTCCGCATCGAGCGCGGCGGCAACTACGGCTGGAGCATCATGGAGGGCAGCCAACCAATCCACCCGGACGACACGCCCGGCCCGACGCCCATCATCGCGCCTGTCGTTCAACACTCGCACACCGAGGCGCGCTCCATCACCGGCGGCTATGTTTATCGCGGTAAAAAACTCCCGGCCCAACACGGCATGTACATTTACGGCGACTACGCCACCGGCCGAATCTGGGGACTGCGCCACGATGGCAAACAGGTGACCGAACAGACCGAGCTGGCCAACACCTCGCATCAGGTCATCTGCTTTGGCGTGGACGCCCACGGCGAGCTGTTGGTCGTCGATTACCGCGGCACGCTGCATCGGCTCAAACAGAACCCGGTCAGCCGACCGGCCGAACCATTTCCGACGTTGCTTAGCCAGACCGGCCTGTTTTCTGATTTAACCACGCTCAAGCCGGCCGCCGGTGCCTACGCCTACACCATCCGCTCCGAGATGTGGCAGGACGGCGCCGCCGCGCAACGGCTGATCGCCATCCCGGGAACCGGTGGTATCGACCTGCACTCCAACACCAATCAGCGGCTTGGTTTTCGCAAGGGCGAATGGCGCTTCCCCGACCGAACCGTCCTCGCCAAGACGCTCTCGATGCCGGTTTTTACTTCGGCGGACTCCACTGAAACGAAATCACGAAAACTGGAGACGCAGGTACTGCAGCTCGTCGATGGCTTTTGGCAGGCGTACAGTTTTGTCTGGAACGATGCCGGCACCGACGCCGAGTTGTCTGATGGCAAGGGAAGCGACACGCGGCTGCTCGTGGCTGATAAAAACGTCCCCGGCGGCCGCCGCGAACTGGCCTGGCACTTTGCCAGCCGAGCTGAGTGTCTGCTATGCCACAACCAGCTTTACGGCACCGTCAACGGCTTCACCGCGGAACAACTCGGCGGTAGCGAGAGCGAAGGCCAACTGCACGAACTCATCCAGCTTGGCCTCGTCCGTGAGCGGTCACGACCAGTCCGCAAGACTCTGGCCAACCCGCAGGATTCCAGTGCGTCTCTGGCTGATCGCGCCCGGTCTTATCTCCACGCGAACTGCGCCCACTGCCACCATCAGGGAGGGGGCGGCGCCACGGTGTTCGACCTGTACCACCACCTGCCGCTCGAGCGAACGAAGCTAATCGACCTTGAGCCTGCGCAGGGCCACTTTGGTCTAGACGACGCGCGCGTAGTAGCCCCGGGCGACCCGTACCGCTCGGTGTTGCTGTACCGCATGGCCAAGCAGGGTAACGGCCGTATGCCGCACCTCGGCTCGCGGAAGCTCGACCCGCTTGGCCTGAAACTCATGCACGACTGGATCGCCGCCATGCCGCTCGAAGAAACCGGCCGTGCCCCTGCGCAGCTTGGCCAAGTGGAGACCCAGCGCAAACTCATCCACTCCCTTGGCTTGGGCAAGCGTGAGGATCAACCCGCCACGTTGACCAAGCTGCTCGACCAACCTAGCGGAGCTCTTATGCTGCAGCAGGCGGTGCTCGGCAACTCCCCGCTTGGCCAAGCGATCGAAGACGACCGGCTCGAGATTGCCGCCGCTGCGGCGCAGCACAAAAACTTTCGCGTGCGCGAATTGTTCGAGCCATTCCTCCCGGACAGCCAACGCGCCAAGACACTTGGCCCAACTCCCGACACGGCCAAGCTGTTGGCGCTCAAGGGTAGCCCGGTCAAGGGCGGCATCCTGTTTCGGCAGGCAGGCCGCACGCTCTGCGTCAACTGTCACCGTGTGCAGGGCGAAGGCAAAAACATCGGCCCGGACCTCAGCCAAATTGGCGCGCGGCTCAACCGTGAACAGCTTCTCGAGAGCCTGCTCGCACCGTCCGCCACCATCCCCGACGGCTTCACCCTTTACACGCTTGAGATGAAATCCGGCACAGTGCACTCCGGCTTCCTGCTAGAGCGGGGCAAGGATACCACGCAGTTTCGGCTGATCACCGGGGAGGAAAAATCGTTTCCAACCGGAAGTGTGAAACAGTTCACCGAAATCCCGACCTCCATCATGCCGGCTGGCCTGCTGCAAAACCTCACCCCACAGGAAGCCGCCGATCTACTCGCCTATCTGGCCTCCCTGCGCTGATGGTTCCTTTGGTTGACGTTCGACATCGGCTTGCGGAGAATCGGGCGTGCCTTTGATTCGCCAGTTAAATCTGTTTCCGCTTGGCCAAGCGCTTGGTTTGGCTGCAGTTGCGCTTGGTCTGCTGCTGCCGCGCCTGGCCAACGGTGCGGAGACAAAAGCGATGTACTGGGAGGCCCACATCAGACCGCTGTTTAAACAGCACTGCCTCAAGTGCCACGGCGGCGCCAAACAGAAGGGCGGGCTGGATTTGCGCTCACTCGGCTCGACCCTCAAGGGCGGAGACTCCGGTTCACCGGTTCTGCCCGGCAATCCGGACGGCAGCCTGATTTACAAGGTGCTCCTCCCCGGGGCCGACCCGCACATGCCGCCGGGAGAAGGCAAGCAACTCCCGGAATCCGACCTGTCGCTTGTGAAGAATTGGGTCGCCGCCCATGTGAGCCCTCACTCATCCAACACTGGCTCTGAACCATGGGCTGCGGCCTCCCCTGTTTTAAAACCGAAACCGCTCAAGCTGCCAGCGGCCGGCTTGCCCGCCTCGCGGGTGATCGATGATCTCGTGCAGATCGGATGGCAAAAGAAAGGGGTCACCCCGGCCAAGCGCGCCGGTGACCGGGTGTTTTTGCGCCGGGTGTATCTCGACCTGATCGGGCGCATCCCGACACCCCCCGAACGAGCGGCCTTCCTCGCCGACGATCGGCTTCGCAAGCGCGAGGCATTGGTCGACTCGCTGTTGGCACACCCTGAATTCGCACCGCACATGCGGGAGATGTTTGACGTGCTGCTGCTGGGTCGCGTGGACGAGGGCAAAACCAAGCGCCGCGCCGACAATCGTTGGCACGCCTATCTCGAGACAGTGTTCCGCGAGAACCGTCCGTGGAATGAGTTCGTGCGCGCCATCATTCTCGCCGGCACAGGCGATGGCAGCGAACGCGGCGCGTCGTGGTTTCTTTACGAGCAAAACAACGACCACCAAAAGATGGCGGAGTCGATCGCTCCGGTGGCGTTCGGGGTGGATGTGCAGTGCGCGCAGTGCCACGACCACCCAAGCGCGCCGGAGATCAAGCAGGCCCATTACTGGGGATTGGTCTCCGCGTTTAACCGAAGCAAAAACGTCGATACGAATAACGGCCCTGGCCTGACGGAGTCGGCCATCGGCGGATTCATCAGCTACAAAAATCTGGCCAAGGTCAGCGCTCCTGCCGAACTGACTTTTCTCAACGGTAAGTCGGTTTCAGAAAATCGCCCGGCCAAGGACACAAAAGAAAAAGATGACCCGGCCAAGTACCTCGTGCCACCCGGCAACAAGGTCGCCGCGAAGCCGAAGTTCTCTCGCCGCGAGGTGTTGGCTGAGGCGGCGCTGA
>JAPPPH010000097.1 GCA_028817635.1 Verrucomicrobiales bacterium
CATCGGACATCACGCGCATGGCAAAACCGGACGGCACCCGTTCGTCAGCCGGGATGGCTTTGGCGAGTTGCAGTATTTTCTGTTCGGTTTCGTCGGCGTTCATGGCCTAGTTGATATAACGCTATTGATTGGGCATGGGTTACAATCTTTCCTCCCGGCTCAGGAATCGTTCCACGGCGGCCCGCATTTCCTTTCGGGCACGGAATGCCTGCACCTTGACCAGCGCGATCGACCAGCCTGTGATCTCGGCAATTTCCTTGATCGATCGCCCTTCGAGTTCCTGCAAAGTCAGGACGATCCGCGCCTTTTCCGAGACTTGTCCGAGGACGGTGTGCACCAGTTCGCTGGCTTTGTCCAATGCCTCCTGATCGTTGGGATCGGGGATGCTGCCCAAGCGGCTGTGCCATGAGTCGTCGGTTTCATTTTCGAACATGACATCGGTGATAGCCTGCTCGCGATTCTTGGCCTTGCGGCGGAGCGCGTCGTAACAGGCGTTCACCGAGATGCGCATGAACCAGTGCTCGAAAGGCGCGGTGTGATTGAAACTGCCCAGTTTTTGGAAAGTCTTGGTGAAAATCGTCTGCACGACATCCTCCACGTCCGTCTCGTTTCTGAAATATTTCCGCGCCATACCGAAGATCCGTGGCTGGTAGCGGACAATGAGTTCCTCGAAGCTGTCGACCTCCCCACCCAACACGGCTGTGATCAACTCCTCATCAGTTCGGAGATCCGTGTCTGCTAGTGGTGCGGTGGCTTCCATCGAAAGGCGGGCGTCGGGTCGACCCGGTGGAATTAATTTTTCTTCGGTGCAGGTTTGGGAGGTGGCGGCAGGATGGGGAGCTTGGGTATCGAAGGCGGCTTGGGAGGGGGCAAAGTGGAAGGCTTTGCCGGGGCCGGGGCCGTCGAGGGCTTGGCCAAGCGCTTGGTCGTTCGTTCGCGGTAGAGCCTCTTCTGATAGTTCGCCAGATACTGTCGGAGCGAGTTGAGCAATAACTTTTCCTTTTCGGTGATCCGGCTCTTTTTCCGCTTGGCCTCCAGTTCCGTGATCCGGCTGCGGATCGTGGCCAGGCGCCGCTGTTGAATCTGCTCGCGGCGGGATTTGAGCTGGTTTGGGGAGAGGTTTCGTGTGCCGGGTGGCAGACGCCGGGACGGCAGGCGCTTGAGCGCTTTTTCACCCTCGGGCGGCGTGCGCTCAAGTTTGATCGGGGCGCCGACCTGCGGTGGCTTGGCCTGTTTTTTGGGCGCCGGATTTGGCGCTTGGCCAAGCGCGGCCGAGGCAAGGACGCCACAGGCCATCCCGATTGAGACGAAGGAAAAGAATGGATTTCTCATAACAAACGGCACTCTCGCTGCCTCACTAGACAACACCATCAGACTGGACTGGTTGCCGAAAAGTTACAGCTTGGCTGCAGTTTAGCCTGTTCCCTTGCCAACGCGCGCCGTTTGCGCAAGAGTCGCGCCGCGTTTTATGCCGAGCGAAAACGAGATTCTCAACGCACTGAAGGAAGTCAAATATCCGGGCTACTCAAGGGACATCGTCTCCTTTGGGATTGTCAAGGATGTGGCCGTGGCCAACGGCGCCGTGAGCGTGTCGATCCACCTGACCAGTGCCAATGCCGAGATCGCACAGCAGATCAAGGACGAGTGCCAGACTGTGCTCAAAGCCACCGAGGGCATCCGCGTGGCGCACGTGCAGGTCAAGCAACCGGAAGGACAGGCCGCTCCCGCTGGAGGCCAAGCGCCCGGCCAGACACAGGGTGCAACCCGTGTTCCCGGCATTGCCAAGGTGATCGCCGTGGCAAGCGGGAAGGGCGGCGTCGGCAAATCCACCGTGTCCGCAAACCTCGCCTGCGCCTTGGCCAAGCAGGGCGCGCGTGTCGGCCTGCTGGACTGCGATATTTACGGGCCAAGCATCCCGTTGATGATGGGCATCAACGAACGGCCGTCCGTCACCGAGGGCGACGAAAAACTGGTTCCGCTCGAAAATCACGGCATCAAGCTGATGAGCATGGGCTTTCTGCTGCAGGACGACCAGCCGGTCATCTGGCGTGGCCCGATGATCATGCGCACCATCCAGCAGTTCATCTCGCAGGTACTTTGGGGCGAACTCGACTTTCTGCTTGTTGACCTGCCACCGGGCACCGGCGATGCGCAACTTTCGCTTTGCCAAACCGTGCCGCTCGACGGCGGCGTCATCGTGACGACTCCACAGGAGGCCTCGCTCGGTGTTGTCCGCAAAGGCATTGAGATGTTCAAAAAAGTCAACGTGCCCATCCTCGGCATCGTGGAAAACATGAGCTATTTCACCACGCCCGGCGGTGAGCGCGTTGAGATCTTCGGCTACGGTGGTGGACGGGACGAAGCCGGCAGGCAGGGTGTGCCATTTCTCGGCGAGGTCCCGATTTTCACCGAGATTCGCAAAGGCGGTGATGCCGGCGTGCCGGTTGTCGCCGGTGAACCGGAATCCGCGCCGTCCGAGGTTTTCCTTCAGGTCGCCACTCAACTGCAGGAGATTTTGGGATAATTTTCGCCATTAATCCTGTTGACATGGTGGGGATTTTTAGTAGGTTCTCCGCCCCTTTTCGCAGGATTGCGAAATATTGAACGATGCCGAACATTAAGTCAGCCAAGCGCCGGATGCGCAGTGATGAGGTCAAAGAGGCCCGCAATCGTGCTGTAAAAAGCACCTTGAAAACCGCCGAGCGCCATCTCAACGATGCGATTAAGGACGGAAACAAGGACGCCACAGCGTCTGCTCTCAAGGCGGTCAACTCTGCTTACGACCGCGCCACCAAGCAGGGAGTCATCCACTCCGGCAAGGCGGATCGAAAGAAATCCCGCTTGGCCGTTCGCGCCAACGCAGCGGCATAACTTTCCGGTACAGATTTTTTAGCCCCGCCAATGCGGGGCTTTTTTGTGGCCAGAAGGGTGGCGGAAGGGTGGCGAGATACTACTCGGTGCGGAACTCCATTGTCACGACGGCCCGCACTTTTTTCTCAATCGACGAGGTGTCGTACATGCCCCAACTGGAGGTCTGGGTGGAATTGGGCTGAGTGATTTGAAAAATACCCTGTGATGCGGAGATGACTCCGACTACGCGGTTGCCCGCGCTCTTGGCCAAGCGCTCCGCCCGGAGCTTTGAGTTGGCGGCTGCCTCCTCGAGCAGGTCCAGCTTCAAATCCTCGAGCTTGGTGAAAAAGTAACTCGGGGCATAGGATCGGAAATCGATCCCGCTCCGCAGCAGCTCGGTGGATTCCTTGGCCAAGCGCTTGGCCAAGTTCACGTCCGGCGTCTCGACGGTGAAACTTTGGGGAAGCTTGAATGACTCGATCTCGCTGGTCGCGTGCCCCCGTTCATCGCGTCGGTAGCTGGTGCTGGTGCCGATGGTGCCTTCCTCGATGCTCTCCGCGGGGATGCCCTTGGTTTTCAAAAATTCGATGGTCGTCTTGAACTGTTCCTGCAGCTTGTCGTAGCCGGCGGAGAGATCCTTGTCGATGAGAGTGATCTGACCGCGCCACGAGGCGAGGTCGGAGGTGATCCGTTTCTCGGCCACGCCCTTGACGGTGATGCCGTCATCCGCCGACCGCATTTTCTCGAGTGACCGCCCGCCGATGAACGTGGCGATGATCAGGCCAAGCGCGAGGATGCCGGCCACGCCGTATCCGGTTTTGTCACTCATAGCAGCCATAGGATTCCAAGCTGCACCCATCCAATAACAAAACCCAGCGCCGCACCAACCCCTTCGATGAACCGGAACTCCCGCTTCATGATGCCCAGCAACATCTCCTCCAGTTTGTCGCTCGAGAACGCCTCGACCTTTTCCCGGACGACCGTCTCGACGTCCATGTTTTTCTCGAGGTGAGTGACGAACATGCTTCCCAGTTCCGGCAACGCCTTCGCAAGACTCTCGACCAGCGAGTGCTTGATTTTGTCAACCATTCCCGAGCCGAGAAACATCGCCGCCATCGGGATGGCCTCGGCTAGTTTGTCCTGCAAAAACTCGTCGACCTTCGCCTCGATGGTTTCGGTTGCAT
>JAPPPH010000407.1:0-2599 GCA_028817635.1 Verrucomicrobiales bacterium
CGACCGTACGCCATTGCACGAAGCCGCGATTAAGGATTCCACGTTCATCACCGAACTGCTGCTCGCCAAGGGGGCGGACATCTTCGCTAGTGCCGGGTTTATTTCGCCAATCGATCATGCCGGTTTTTTTGGTAAGGACGGTGGAAAACCGATCCTGCGGGAATTCGAAAAACACCGACTGCACTACCGACTGGTGCACTTTTCCACAGACACCGAATCAGCCATCACGCCCCGATTGGCCAAGGCCGAGGGCGTGTTCGTCATCCACGGCACGCGCGGGAAGTCTTACGCAATCGAGTACCACACGGGAGACAACCAGTGGCGGCCGCTCGAGACCGTGTCGCTGCACAGCAACAGGCAACTTTACATCGACCCCGACAGCGCAACCGGCACGCGAATCTATCGCGCCCGGCTGGCAGACTAAACTACACAAAAATTCATCATGGCTATTAAATATCGAGTGGGCGTCATCGGCAGTACCGGCCGCGGCAATTACGGACACGGGCTGGACACCGTCTGGCGCGAGTTCCCCAACGCGAAAGTCGTCGCGGTGGCGGACGACAACCCCGGTGGACTGACCAACGCAGTGAAGCGGCTGGGCAATCCCAAGGGCTACGCCGACTACCGGCAATTGCTTGAGAAGGAAAAGCTGGATTTCGTGAGCATCTGCCCCCGCTGGTTAGATCAACATCGCGACATGATGGTTGCCGCCGCAGAGTCCGGCGTGCGCGGCATCTATCAGGAGAAACCACTTTGCCAAACTCTGCGGCAAGCCGACGAGATGATCGCCGCGTGCGACAAGAACAACGTCAAGGTCGCCGTCGCACACCAGACGAGGTACAGCCCGGTACTGTCGCAGATCGAACAACTACTGGGCGATGGCAAAATCGGGCGCGTGCTCGAATACCAAATGCACGGCAAGGAGGATCGACGCGGCGGCGGCGAGGATTTGTGGGTGCTCGGTACGCACATCTTTGACCTTACCCAGCATTTGGCCGGCGCACCGCTTTGGGTGCAGGGCTACGCACGGCAGGACGGCGAATTGGTGACTCAAAAACACGTCAAGCCGGGAGCCGAGGGAATTGGCCTGTTGGCCGGTGACAGCGTCGGGGCGACCTACGCGCTGCCCAACGAGGCGTTCGCCCATTTTCGCTCGGTAAAAAACGGGGCCGGCCAGCCGAACCGTTTCGGCCTGACAATCTTCGGCAGTGCCGGGGTCATCAAGATGACGTTTGGTTACCTGCCCACCGCCGCACTATTGCCGGATGGCGCGTGGGCGCCGGGGCGCACCGGCAAAAAATGGATTCCCATCACCTCCAACGGCCTTGGCCAAGCGGAGACACTGAAGGACGGCGAGCTGCATGCCGGGAACATTCTCGCCGTGCGCGACCTGATCGATGCCGTCGAAGAGGATCGCGACCCCGAGGCTAGCATCCACGATGCCCTCACCGCCACGGAGATGATCGTTGGGTTGTTTGAGTCGCACCGGCAGGGCGGCGCCCGGGTCCCCTTCCCCTTGGCCAAGCGCGACAATCCTCTTGCCGGGTTATAAAACGAGTTCCACAAATGCTGCGCTTGGCCAAGCGATTGGCTTTGACAGGCTTGGGGCGGATTGGCAATGTCTCGCCCCCTTTTTGGGAAAATACTCGAACAACATGGCAGTTTCTGAAGATCAAAATCAACCCGCAGGCGAACGCCTCATCTACGACCTGAACGCCGCCCCGGATCCCTCCAGCGGATCCGGCAACAATCTTGTCGGTAACCTTTTGGTCGCCCAATCCGGCGGCCCAACTGCGGTGATCAATGCCAGCGTGGCCGGTGTCATTCAGGAAGCCGGCAAGCATCTGGACAATATCGAGGAAATTTACGGCGGCCTGAATGGTATTTACGGCATCCTCCACGAAAACCTGATTGATCTGAACGAGGAAAAGGCCCGTTCGATCGAGGAACTCAAGCACACTCCCGGCGCCGCGCTGGGCACCTGCCGCTACAAGATTCAATTTCAAAAAAATCCCGAGCAGGCGGCGAAGGACATGGACCGGTTGTTCGAGGTGTTCGAGGCGCACAACATCCGATACTTCTTTTATGCCGGCGGCAACGACTCGCAGGACACCAACAACAAGGTGCATCTAGAGGCACAAAAACGCGGCTACGAGTTGCGCTGCATCGGCGTGCCCAAGACGATAGACAACGACCTACCGCACACCGACCACACACCCGGCTACGGCAGCGTGGTCAAGTACAACGCCACCACGGTGATGGAGATCGCATGCGACGCATCGTCAATGGCTACCGATGACGGGGCCTGTTTTATTGTCGAGGTGATGGGACGCGCTGCTGGCTGGATCGCTGCTGGCACAGTTCTCGCCAAGGAGGGCAAAGAGGACAACGCGCCACACATTATCCTGCTTCCTGAAATTCACCTGAACGAGGAGGCATTCCTTGCCAAGGTCAAGGAGACCACGGACCGGCTTGGCTACTGCCTCGTGGTTGTGGGCGAGGGCGTGAAGGACGCCGAAGGGCATGAAATTGGGGCGGACAAAACCCGGCTTGATTCCTTCGGTCACCCGGTTTTATCCGGGGCAGCGGAGACGTTGGC
>JAPPPH010000407.1:2609-4032 GCA_028817635.1 Verrucomicrobiales bacterium
GCAAACTGTATCTCTAGAGTCGCACGGTCAAGCTAGGCTACGCCCAGCGATGTGCCGCCCACTACGCCAGCCAGACGGATATCGACGAGGCGGTCGCCTGCGGAGTCGCTGCCGTCAAGGCCGCCGTCGAGGGCAAGAGCGGATTCATGGTCACGCTCGAGCGTGCTTCAAAAAAACCGTACGAGTTCACCACCGGCCTGCACTCGCTGGGCGACATTGCGCTGGTAGAGCGCACCATCCCGGACGACTGGATCAGCGAGGACGGCTGGCTGCCGAACCAGCAGTTTATCGACTATGTCGCTCCGTTGATCGAGGGTGAAGCAAACGTGCCGACCGATAACGGCCTGCCGCATTTCGCGCAGCTCAACAAGGTACCCGTCGACAAGAAGCTCCCGCCGCGCGACTAGTGCGCGTTGCCGCAGGTGTATTCCCCCTCCTCCCAGCCGTCGCGGCTGTGGTAGGCCCACCAGTCGTGTTCCTTGGGTGAACCGTCCATCCGGGCGGCGTGGCCATCGACGTAGGTCAACACGATGCCCCGGTCGTGCGGCATCTGTTTGTAGTCCCAGTACGGCATCTCCCACGTCAAAACCGACAAGGTTGGATTCACACAATCGCCGGCCTTACGCCCGCTCACCGGTCGCCGCACTTCGTAACTGCTCCGACTTTTGTTGAGGTAAATGTGATTCCAAACGTAAGTGACGTTGTCGTTGTTGCGAAACCGGTTGGACATGTTTTTGTCGCTCGTTTTCATCGCGACCGGACAGGCGAAAACCGAGTGCGGCGTCTTGGACTTATTCCGGTCCTTCGGATCCGGCGCCCCGGTGTTTTTCCCGATGTACGGCTCCAGCAGTTGAGGCATCCACACTGGGTCACTCCGCAGGGCGTGATCCCCACCCCACGCCTTGCCCCAGTTTCGGCAGAGTGGGATCCGGTCGTCGTAGTCTGATACATACATCGTCACAGCCAAACCCATTTGTTTGCAGTTATTGAGGCATGACGACTGCCCCGCCTTCGACTTGGCCTTGGCCA
Organism: Verrucomicrobiales bacterium; assembly: GCA_028817635.1. Taxonomy (GTDB): domain Bacteria; phylum Verrucomicrobiota; class Verrucomicrobiia; order Limisphaerales; family UBA1096; genus UBA1096. The sequence goes on from JAPPPH010000407.1 coordinate 3,639, forward strand.
GCGCCGGCAACAGCAGTCCGGCCAAAATGGCGATGATCGCGATCACCACCAGCAATTCGATTAACGTGAAGCCCTTGGCCAAGCGCTTGGCCAAGCGGGATTTCGTGCAGGTCGGGTTTGTTTTCATCATTGGTTGAAGGAGGAAATTAGGGACGGGTTTCCCCTTGGTCAAGGTGGGATCGATCGCTATTCTCTTGGCCATGACTGCAGATTCCGGATCGGGCCAGGCGCCCTCCAACGCGAAGTACCTGTTGCTCCTCGTGGTGGTAGTGTTGGCCCCGGTGATCTTCACGTGGTTTACCACCTCCCAGGGCAAGAGTGACGCCGACTTCGACAGATTGCTCAACGCCGGCAAAACCTACTACGACTCCGGCGAGGCTCAAAAATCCATCGA
>JAPPPH010000179.1 GCA_028817635.1 Verrucomicrobiales bacterium
ATGCTTTTTCAAAAAGACTCACTCCTGAAAGCCACACGACACGAGGGTGGTGTCAGCCGCCGGTTGTTTCTCGCCTACGCCGCCGCGCTCTACGGCATCCCCACGCTTGGCCAAGCGGCCAACATCAATCGGCGAATGAAGTTCGCCAGCAACCCGTTTTCACTGGGCGTAGCCTCCGGGGACGCCAACAGCACGAGCGTGGTTCTCTGGACCCGGCTCGCACCCAAGCCGCTCGACCCGGACGGCGGCATGCCAAACGCGGGTGTCCCGGTCCAGTGGCGACTGGCCACGGATGACGGCATGAAAAACATCGCGGCCTCCGGACAACAGCTCGCCACGCCGCAACTGGGCCACTCGATCCACGTAACCGCCGGGCAACTCAAACCGGACACATGGTACTGGTTTCAGTTCAGCGTCAACGGCGAGGAGAGTGTCGTGGGGCGCACTCGCACAATGCCGGCCCGGTTTGCCAACCCAAAACAGCTCTCGTTTGCCGCCGCCTCCTGCCAAAGCCTCGAACAGGGCTACTACACGGCCTACGACCGGATGGCCGAGGACGAACTCGATCTGGTGTTTCACCTTGGCGATTACATTTACGAGTACACAGCCGGTAACCAGGGCAACATCCGCAAACATCACGGCGGCGAGATTGAGTCGCTCTCCGACTACCGCGTGCGGCATGCCCAGTACAAGATGGATCCCGCGCTGCAAAAGGCGCACGCACGCTGCCCGTGGTTCGTGACGTGGGATGATCACGAGGTGGACAACAACTGCGCGGACGAGATTTCCGAGCAGAAAAACGTCAAGCCGGTGGACTTTCTCATCCGCCGAGCCGCCGCGTATCAGGCCTACTACGAGAACATGCCGCTGCGCCGCACCTCCCTGCCCGCCGGACCGTACCTGCAGCTTTACCGGCGCGGGGCGTTTGGTCAGTTGGCTGAATTCATGGTACTCGACGGGCGACAGTACCGCAGCGATCAACCCAACAACGACGTACGTTCACCGCTCAACGAGGCTGCGCTCAATCCCGAAACCACCATGCTTGGCGCGGATCAGCGCAACTGGCTCAAACAGTCGCTCATCCAGTCGCGCGGCACTTGGAACATCCTCGCGCAGCAGGTGATGATGGGCATGGTCGGCACGCCCAGCGGCGACATCCCCATGGCCTACTCGATGGACCAGTGGCCCGGCTACACCCACGAGCGAATGGATCTCATTCGATTCATGGCCGACCGCAAGATCTCCAACCCGGTTGTGCTAACCGGCGATATTCATTCGAACTGGGCCAATGAGCTGCGCATCGACGACCGTAAGATGGACACCCCGGCGGTGGCCGCGGAATTTGTCGGCACATCAATTTCCAGCGGTGGCGACGGACAGGACCGCAGCGCCTCCCACGACAAGCTGCTCTCGGACAATCCGTTCATCAAGTTTCACAACCGCCAACGCGGCTACTTCCGGTGCGCCGTCACGCAGAAGACATGGACGACCGACTACATGGTGGCGGACAAAGTGACCACCCCGGACGGAAAGATGACCAAGCGCACATCGCTCGTCCTGGAGAACGGCAGCCCCAGCATTCAGCAGGCCTGATCCGGTGTTGCCCCGTGACGAACGAACACCGATGACCGATCGACTCCTCCCCTCCCTGCTTGGCCTGCTGCTGCTGTTCAGCGGTTGCGGCGGTGGTTCGCCAGACCAGTCGAAACCGACCGGTAACCACTTCGACACCGTTGACAATACAGCTGAACTGACCCTGATCGAGGCCGCCGAAGCGGGTAAGCTGGAGGTGGTTGAAAAGTTGCTCGGCTCCGGTGTCGACGTCAACGAACAGGCCGACGACCAAAGCACCGCGCTGCACCTCGCCGCGCAGGAGGGGCATGTCGAAGTGGCTCGGCGCCTGATCGAGGCCGGCGCTGACATCAACGCGAAGGATGACATCGACCAGACGCCGGGCGACCGCGCCCGGTTTTGGAAACAAGACAAAATTCTCGAGTTACTCGAGAGCAGCTCCATCCTCGAGGCTGCACGAGAGGGCGACCTCGAAACCGTATTGGCCCAGCTCGAATCAGGTGTGGACGTCAACCATGCCAACGCCAGCGGGGACACGCCACTGACCTACGCCGCCTTCATGGGCCATGCCGAGGTGGTCGACCTGCTGATTGAAAAAGAGGCCGACATCAACGCCGGTGGCCTTGCCGGCTGGACCGCCCTGCACCTCGCGGCGCAACGCGGCCATGAGAAGATCGTCGAGCAGCTCATTGCCAATGGCGCCGAGATCAACGCGCTCACCGACGAAGGCTTCGGCGGCACGCCGCTCGATGTCGCCGATGCCAAGCTGGCGGAATTGCTCCGGAAACACGGGGGAAAGACCTCCGATGCGCTGAAGTAATGCCGCTTGGCCAAGCCGATAAGGCTTGAACCGGGGCCGCCGTTCCGGGCAGTTTGGCGGCCACGCAAAATCAATCCTGACATCCCCCGCTTGGCCAAGCGCTTGGCCAAGCGCGACCTACTAGATGATGAATTTTAGACAACAACTCCAGAGCGGCAAACCCCTACTTGGCACGATGGTGACACTCCCCACGGCGGCCACGGCGGAGATCCTCGCCGACCTCGGTTTCGACTGGCTGTTCCTCGACGCCGAACACAGCGCGCTCAGCTACGGCGACATCCAGGGCATCCTCCAGGCGGTCGGCGACCGCGTCGCCTGCGTGGTACGGCTCGCGGCTGCTGAGGAGATGCCAGTCAAAAAGGTGCTCGACCTCGGCGCAGCCGGAATCATCGCGCCGCAGGTCAACTCCGTGGAGCACGCGCGGGACATCGTCCGCTACGCGCGCTACTCGCCGGAGGGCAGTCGAGGGGTCGGGCTTGGCCGTGCGCACGGCTACGGCATGCGCTTTGCCAAGTACATGGAGACCGCCAACGACTCAGTGGCCGTGCTGGTGCAGGCGGAACACATCGACACGGTCAACTGCATCGAGTCGATCGTGCAGATCGACGGGCTCGACGGCATCATGCTCGGCCCATACGACCTCTCGGCGAGCATGGGCAAAATGGGCCAGATCAACGACCCGGAGGTCACCGGCGCCATCGACCGGATTCATCAGGCCTGCCAATCCGCCGGGATCGCCATTGGCTATTTTGGCGTCAGCGCGGAGGCGGTTCGGCCCTACCAGCAGAAGGGGTACAATCTCATCCTTGCCGGGGTTGACACGCTACACCTCGGTGGTGCGGCCAAACAAATGCTGAACGAGCTGCAATCCGCACAGGAGGATCAACAATGAGCCAACACCTGTTTATAAACGTCAACGTGCTCGACTGCACCGGCGGGGAACCGTTCGCCGGCGAGGTTCGGGTGGAGGGCAACGAGATCACCGCCATCGCGCGCGATGGCGAAGCACTCGATCGTGACGGCGCGGAAATACATGACGGCGAAGGCCGCATGACACTCATGCCCGGGCTGGTTGAGTCTCACGCGCACCTGAGTATCGACAACACGGACGATCTCGCCGCGCTTGGCCGCATGCCACCCGAAGAGCACACGCTGCTGACGATGCACAACGCCCGGCTTTACCTCGACCACGGCATCACCAGTTGCATCAGCGCCGCCTCGGCCAAGCCAAGACTCGACGTAGTCATCCGTAACGCCATCGAGAAGGGTGAGATCCCCGGCCCGAGACTGCTTGCGGCCACCCCGTGGTTGACCGTCACCGGCGGCCTTGGTGACATGCGGACCCTGCACATGCCGAAGGTGGATTCCATGGCACTGATGGCCGATGGCCCGGAGGAGTACCGACGGCTGACCCGCGAACTGATCCGAGAGGGGGTGGACATCATCAAGCTGGTGATCTCCGGCGACTCGTTCGTGCCGCACGCCGGGTCGGAGACGACCATCATGAGCGAGGCCGAGGTGGCTGCCGCCGCCGAGGTGGCCCACGCACACGGCAAACGGCTCAGCGCACACGCCCGCAGCGCGGAGTCAGTCAAGCTCTGCGTCCGGCACAGCATCAAG
>JAPPPH010000418.1:0-1878 GCA_028817635.1 Verrucomicrobiales bacterium
AAACATCCGGTCGTAAACCGTTCTCGGATTCGTGTCTCTCGTGGCCGGTAGTTTGCTGTTCACCCATGAGATGGAATTGCGAGGTAGGCTGTTTGAGAAATATCCCTCGCCGCGCATCGACATTTCCAGTGACGGCAACATCGTCTCTTTGCCGACATGCCGCGCGATAATTTGGTCAACCGACGCCCCACCGGCGCTCACCCGCGAACCGCTGTACGAGCCGCCGGTTAACCACGTGGCGGTACCGGCTCCGTGGCCGTTGCCCCGGGGTGTCCAGATATTATGCCCGATGAGGAGATCTTTCTTGAACGGCTCAAGATCCTTCATCCACTTGTTCAAGCGATGCAATTTGCCTTCGCGCTCGACCTTGTCCGGCTCCCAACTGCCCTTGGCCACACCGTTGGGGAAATAAAGATAGCCGGCTCGCAGCTTGGGGCGCTTGGGCGTCACGGCCAGTGCGGAGAGCGGTTGCATTGCCTCCAGCCAAGGGAGTGTCACGGCGGCGCCCACGGCACGGAGCATGGTTCGACGGGAGAGTTGCCAGGATTTAGCCATTGTTCGCAACGGGTTTTTTCTTCTCGGTATCTGCGTTCACCGGGTTTTTGCGAAAGTGAAACGGGTAACTCGCGCACACTTCGCGTAGTAGAGTCTGCATTCGGTGGCCATCCTTTTTGAACGCCACCAAAATCTTCCGCACAGCCGGCTCATCGTAATACTCGAGTTGCCGGCCAAGTGCGTAGGAAAGCATTTTGCGCGTCACCTGACGAGCCAAGTCGTCGAGTTTTTCGTCCACAATCACTTCGCGCAGGCCGATCGGCCCCTCAAACTCAGTTCCGCTTGGTAGTCGCCCTTTCGAGTCGATCGATCGCCCACGGCTCTTCGTACGCCATCGACCAAACCAGTCGTAGTTTTCCAGCGAAAAACCAAGCGGATCCATCTCGCGATGGCACGAGTAGCAGCGGGGATCCTTGCTGTGCATCTCCAATTTTTGCCGAAAGGTCAACTTGCGGTTGTCCTCGATGTCCTCGTCCAGCTCACCGGCATCGGGAGGCGGTGGAGGCGGCGGCGTGCCGAGGAGGGAATCGAGAATCCATTCCCCGCGCCGGATCGGGCTGGTCCGATAGGGCGACGAAGTCACAGCCAGAACGGATGCCTGCCCAAACAAGCCATAACGACGTTTATCCGTGTGCGCCACGAGGCGCATCTCATCACCCTTCACCCCTTTCAAATTGTAAAACTTGGCCAGTTCCTCGTTTACGTAAGTCGTCTTGGACTGGATCAACTCGGTCAGCGGCTTGTTATCCCGAATCAGGGAGGCAAAGCCCATGGCTGACTCCTTTTTCATCGCCGCCATCAGCGTATCCGTGCACCACGGATTGTCGATCGGGTCAAGCCGCACGCGTACCCCCAGCGCGTCAAAGCCAAGCCACTGAGCTGCGAACACACTGCCCAGCGTATCGGATTTCGGATCTGCCAGCATCCGTGTCACCTGCTTCGCCAGCACGTCCGGCTTGGCCAAGCGCTTCTCCGCAGCCAGACGGAACAACTCGTCGTCCGGCATGCTGGCCCACAGAAAGTACGACAACCGACTGGCGAGTTCATATTCGTCAACGCGATACGATTCATCCGTGTCTATGGCCTGTTCTGATTTCAGCAGGAACGCCGGCGACACCAGCGCCGCGCCAAGCGCACGGCGAATGCCCATCGCAAACGACTCGCCTTTCTCACGGGAGCGATCGTAAACAGTTCGCACCTCCTCCGCCTCGCGCTTGGTCGGGGGGCGACGAAACGCGCGCAGCAAAAAACGATCAATGATCTTCCCTGCCGTTTCCGACTCGTCATCCTCGCCGCTTGGCCAAGCGGCGAACAGCGGTGACT
>JAPPPH010000418.1:1888-4018 GCA_028817635.1 Verrucomicrobiales bacterium
CCTCCCCTTTAACGGCACGGGTGACTCGACCGCCTTGTCGATCGCGCCGAGGTAACGCTCCATCAGGATCGGCTGCAGGAAAAGCGTGTTGGCACTGTTGTCAAACCCACTCTTGCCGCTAAGGTCGATCGGAAAATCCTCAATCAGGTTCATGCCCAAACCAAGCAGATCACGAATCGTGTTGCTAAATTCGATGTGTGTCAGGCGACGAACCGGCTCGTAGCCGGGATCGTCGACCGTGCTGTAATCGAACTGAACCACCTCGCGGTCGAGCCACCTCAACAACGCCTTCTTTTCCCTCGAGGACGGTTGATCTTTTTTCTTCGGAGGCATATCGCCGTTCTCGATGCGGTTGATGACCGTCTTCCAAAGGTCGAGGTTCTTCACCAACGGCTTGGCCCCCAATGCCGCCTCAAGGTTCACCTCGCCCTTCTGCATCTCCCCGTCGTGGCAGTCGAGACAGTAACTCTCCATCAACGCGACGCCATCAACCTCCGCTGCCCAGCCCTTGGCCAAGCCGACAAAGATCAAGCCAAGCGCAAGCCATCTCTTGCGCGATCGTTTTTTTAATCTAATCAATCCCATCTTCGCGGACGGAATTTGTTGGACGGTCACCCAGACGCTTGGGCGATTTCGGTAAAGCCCAGCGAATGCTGCGGCTTTATTTCTTCACATCGAACGCGAAGAGCAGTTCCTGATCGCGGAGATAGAGCACCCCGTTTGCCACGACCGGATGGGTCCAGATGCGACCAGCCGGTTTGCGAAGTTCGGTCTGGGGCTCGAGTTTGAAGCGGCCGTGCTCCTTCCAACCCTTGGTGTCTGCGCTGGCCAACACAACCGTGCCGGAGCCTTCGTCCATGCAATACAGCCGATTGTCTGCATAAAAAACACAGCCCTTGCCGAGTTTTTTCGAATCCCAAACGACCTCGCCGGTCTTGAGATTTTGGCAGGTCCAGCCGCGACCGTCGGAGTAGCCGTAGAGATGGCCATCTTTCAGCAGCACCCCACCGTGGTGGTTCTTCATGTTCCTGTTCGAGTAATCCTCTCGAACACTGTCGTCTCGTCCGAGAGTGATTTTGCGGCAACCCACACCGTAACCGGAGCTGATGTAAATCTGGTTGCCCTGAATGATCGGCGTGGGAATCACCGCCGTACGGCCCGGCCACGCGTTTTTCCAGAGCACTTTCCCATTCAACGCCGAGACTCCGGCCAGCGTCTTTTGTGTAAGTTGCACAATCTGTCGACGACCATTGATCGTCGCCGGCACGGGCGAGGAATATTGGGCCCCGTCTTTCCAGTCGCCGCTGCGCCACTTCACTTCACCGGTATCTTTGTCGAGCGCCGCAAGCGTGCCTTCGCTACCGCCGGGAGTACAGATGACGAGATCGCCATCAACCAGCACTGACTCAGAGTACCCCCAGTACGGTGCCGTACCCCCAAGGTGAGCTGCCACATCTACCAAGTCCACCGTCCACAAAATCTTTCCATCCGCTGCATTGGCGCATACGAGACCACCCTTCGCACCCAAAGCATAAACCCGGTCGCCGTCTACCGTGGCTGCACCTCGGGGACCGTCGCCCCAATTGTTGGAGAATACACCGTTCAGTGGTATCGCCCATTGCGTTTTACCGGTATTCGTATCTTTGGCGAACAGGTGCTCCTTGCCATCCTTTGTGCCAAGAATGAATAACCTGCCCTTGGCTATGGACGGCGTGGAGTAACCGATGCCGATGTCCTCCGAAAGCCATAGCTTTTCTGGCCCAGCGCTTGGCCAATTTTGGAGAAGACCAGTTTCAGTGCTAACGTCATCATGGTTGGCACCGCGCCAGCGTGGCCAATCTCCAGCAAATGCCGCTTGGCCAAGCGCGAACAACAGAACGGGTAGAATGATATTTTTCATGTGTAGCAGATCGCGTGCGGCAAAACTATCCACACCGCTTGGCCAAGGCAACACTGTAACTCCTAAACTGCTTAATACCCAAGCGCTTGGCCAAGCGGCTTCTCCCTTTGCAATACAGGAGAGCCGAGCCCGCGAGGCCGTGGTTTTCACCGCAACACAACCAAGCGGAGTCGCTGGCTTGTCACTCCCGCTTGGGCACAAAAAAAGAGGCCGGGCACTTGGCCCGGCCT
>JAPPPH010000200.1 GCA_028817635.1 Verrucomicrobiales bacterium
CATTTGGCTTGGGCTCGAGGTAAAACTGGCCCTTGAAGCCTATCTTCTTTTTGTGATCGACCGCCATCTGGAGGAACGCGCCGAGGTGGTCAAGCTCGCGGCCGATGTCGGTGTTCCAAAGCGTCGAGTAACCCTCGCGGCCACCCCAGAAGGTGTAGCCCTCGCCGCCGAGTTGGTGCGTAACCTCAATAGCCTTTTTCACCTGCGCCGCAGCGTAGGCGAATGCGTCGGCGTTGCAACTTGTGGCGGCGCCGTGCATGTAGCGTGGGTTGGCGAACAGGCAGGCGGTGCCCCAGAGGAGCTTGATGCCAGTGCGTTCCTGCTCAGCCTTGAGCACCTTGGCCACGGCGTCGAAATTCTTGTTCGAGGCGGAGAGGCTCTTGCCCTCGGGCGCAACGTCGCGATCGTGAAAGGCGTAGTACGGTGCGCCGAGTTTTTCCATGAACTCGAACGCGACCTTGACTCGCTTCTGGGCGTTCTTGACCGACTCAGTGCCGTCGTCCCACGGGCGCAGCGCGGTGCCCACGCCGAACGGGTCGGAGAGGGCGTTGCGGAAGGTGTGCCAGTAGACGACGGAGAATCGGAGGTGATCCTTCATGGACTTGCCCTCGACGATTTCGTCCTCGTTGTACCACTTAAAGGCCAACGGATTTTTGCTGTCCGGACCTTCGTAACGGATTTTCTTTATCTTCGGAAAATAGGCCATTTTGTGAACCTGTGTAAAATTGGGTCGCGTGATGCGGCGGGATTGCTAAAGGGAAAAACAGCAAAAGACAACCCAAAACCGGCGTTTTGGCGTTGTCATTGGCCAAGCGCTTGGCTTTGACTGTGCGGATGCGCTTTTCTCGACTGATTTTCAGTCTGCTCGCAGCCGTATCGATGCCCGGCTTGGCCAAGGCGGCCGAACCGGCCAAGCGGCCCAATTTTGTCTTCATCCTGTCCGAGGACAACTCAGTGCATTACCTCCGCCTGTACGGCAACAAGCTGGGGATCACGCCCCACATCGAGCGCTTGGCCGCCGAGGGGTTGACGTTCAATCACGCTTTCTCCGCCGCGCCGGTCTGCTCGGTCGCACGCACCACGCTGGCCACGGCGATGCACGCACCGCGGGTCGGCTTCCAGTACCACCGCAAATCCGCGCTGGCCACCCTGCCCCCCGGCGTGAAGCCGTGGTCACAGGTGCTGCGCGAACACGGCTACTACGCCACCAACAACGCGAAGACGGACTACAACTTCAAGGTCGACATGAAGCAGGCTTGGGACATGTCCTCCAACAAGGCAACGTGGCGCAAGCGGCCAAACAAGGCCATGCCGTTTTTCCACATGCAATCGTTCGCCGACTCGCACGAAAGCCGACTGCATTTTCCGCTGAAACAAATGGAGACGCCGACCAAGACGTCGCCCGATGACGTCGTGCTGCAGCCGTACTTTCCCGACACGCCAATCATGCGCTACACCAAGGCGCGGTACTACGACCGGATGGGCATCATCGACGGCCACGTCGGGCGCATCATCAGCCAGCTCAAGGAGGACGGTCTGCTGGAGAACACGTTCGTTTTTTACTTTGGCGACCACGGCGGTGTGATGCCACGCAGCAAAGGCTACGCCTACGAGAGCGGTCTGCACGTGCCGCTCGTCGTTCGCATCCCGGAAAACTTCAAGCACCTCGTCGACCACAAGCGAGGCGCGCGCACCGACGGCTTCGTGAGCTTCATCGACTTCGGGCCGACGGTGCTCAACCTCGCCGGCATCGCGCCGCACAAGGAACTCGACGGCCGGGCGTTCCTCGGCGAAGGCACGTCAGCTGTCGACTTGGCCACGCGCGACGAGGTCTTCGGTCATGCCGATCGGTTCGACGAAAAATTCGACATGGTGCGCACCTACCGCAAGGGCAGTTGGAAATACATTCGCAACTATCAGGCCTACTACGCCGACGGCCTGCAAAACAACTACCGTTACCGGCAGCTCGCCTACGACAATTGGCGCGATCTTTATCGGGTCGATCGGCTCAACCCGGTGCAGCGGCAGTTCTTCGAACGCCGACCGGTCGAGCAGTTGTTCAACCTCGCCACCGATCCGCACGAGGTCAAAAACCTCGCCGCCGACCCGGCCCAGGCCAAGCGCCTGGCCGACATGCGCCGACTGTTGCGCGACAAGATGAAGTCAATCAACGACCTGAGTTTTTACCACGAAAACCGGATGGTCACCGCCGCACTCGAAGACGGCGTGGCGTTCGGGCGAAAAAATGCGAAGCAAGTCAGCCGCCTCTCCGATCTGGCCGACCTCGCCCTGCAACCCTTCGGCGAGGTGCAGGCAGCGCTTGGCCAAGCGCTGAAGTCCAAGGGCGCCCTACACCGCTACTGGGCGCTCAAGGTCTGCGCCAACTTCGGTGACGAGGCCAAGCCCTTGGCCAAGGCCGCCGAGCCGCTGTTGAAGGATAAAAACCTGATGGTGCGCGTGCGCGCCGCCGAGTTCCTCGGGAGCATCAAGGCAGTCGACCCCATGCCGACACTTTACGGCGTCGTGAACACCGCTGAGACCGAGCAAGCGCTGATGATCGCCTTCAACACCATCGTCTACCTGCGTGACCAGATCGGCCACGAGTACGATCCGTCGAAGGTAAAACTGAAATTCAACAAGGGCGAAGTCTACCGCCGCGTGCAGTACCTCGCCGGCACCGAACCGAATACGAATTATTAATTTTGATCATGAATACGACTAGCAAACTAAACTCAAAAATCGCCGGTCTTTTGGCTGGCTTGGCGTTGTTGTCCCCGGCTTTGGCTGTGGGCGCGGAGGCTAACTGGCCGAACTGGCGCGGCGCTGACGAAAACGGATCCACGTCTACCGGCAGTTACGTCGCAGCGTTTGATAACGAGAAAAACGTGAAGTGGAAAACCGCGCTGCCGGCCAAGGGCTGCTCGACGCCAATCGTCTGGAAGGACCAAATCATCATCACCAGCCCAAGCGACGGCAACGATACGCTAATGTCGTTCGGCTGGGACGGCAAAAAGCGGTGGCAAACCACGGTCGGCAGCGAGCGCGCCGGCAAACACCGCAACGGCTCCGGCAGCAATCCCTCCGCGATCACCGATGGCAAACAGTTGTTCGCCTATTTCAAGAGCGGCAACCTCGCTGGCTTCACGCTGGACGGTAAGTTGCTTTGGAAAACGAATCTTCAGGAACGGTTCGCGCGCGACACGCTTTATTGGGACATCGGCACCTCCCCGGTGTTGACCGCCAAACACGTCGTGCTCGCCGTGATGCACTCCGGCGAGTCGTACCTCGCGGCATTCGACAAACGCACCGGCGAATTGGCCTGGAAGGAATCGCGCAACTACAAGACACCGGTCGAGTGCGACCACAGCTACGCCACGCCGCACGTTGTGCAGTATCAGGGCCGCGAAGCGATTGTGGTATGGGGCGCGGAGCGCCTGACGATTCACGACGCTTCCAATGGCAAACTGTTCTGGACCTGCGAAGGCTTCAACCCGGACAAGCGCGGCAACTGGGTGCAGGTCGCCTCGTCAGTACTCGCCGGTAACATGGCGATCGTGCCGTATGGCCGAGGCAAACACATCGCCGGCATTGAGCTAAGCGGCGACGGCAACGTCACCGATTCCAATCGCAAATGGACACTCACCGGCACCGGCTCGTTTGTGCCCACGCCTGCTATTCATGACGGCAAAGTCTACGTACTCGGCGACCGCGGACAGGTCTCCTGCCTCGATGCCAACACCGGCAAAAAACTTTGGGACGGCCAGTTCCCCAAGCACCGCGCCAGCTACTACGCCTCGCCAACCGTGGCCGACGGCAAGCTGTACGCCCCACGCGAGGACGGCGTGATCATGGTCGCCGCGATCTCGGACGGATTCAAATTTCTCTCCGAGAACAACATGGGCGAACGCATCATAGCCACCACCGTCCCGTTGCGCGACCAACTGATGATCCGAGGCGGGGAGCACCTGTTTTGCATCGCTAAATAACCGTCACCG
>JAPPPH010000048.1 GCA_028817635.1 Verrucomicrobiales bacterium
GTGCCGGAGGGTGAGTCACGATTTCGTGCGGAGCAGGGGCAGATCTGGCCGTACATTAGTAGCAAGGGATCTTTTATTTGTAGCGCTGAGAAAACTAAGGATCTTGAATCTCGTCGCAGACAAGGATTTCAGGATGTTTCCAGTTATGTTATAAACGGTGTCATAGGTAAGTTTCCCAATGGTTGGGTTAATAATAAAACCCACAAGCGCCACCAGTTTGAGTCAGAGGACGTTTTATTTTGGGAACCGGACGAACGTCGTATTGGTAATTTTAATGATGCATCCAGTACTCCTGGGCAAATCTTCATGCAAGGGGGGCAGGAAATCTTTTCCGAAGGAATAAGCAAGCGACACAGTGAGGGGGCGTCTACAGGTATGATTGGTGGTCATGTGGAGTTTATGAAATTTGAATGGTACAAGCAGGAGTTGAAACGCCGCCCGGGTAGACTCTGGTGTGTGCCAAACTCAAAAACTGGAACATGAATTTGACTCCAATGAAAACAAAGCCCCTCATGAAAAAGCGAAACGGTTTCACCCTGATTGAGTTGTTGGTGGTTATTGCTATTATCGCGATTCTCGCTGGCATGTTGCTGCCGGCGCTGGCCAAGGCCAAGTCCAAGGCGCACGGCATCTCCTGCGTAAACAACAACAAGCAACTCATGATGGCTTGGTCGTTTTATGCGGACGACAACGACGATCGTATTACCTGGGCATATGGTGACATTGGCGCATCACGGGAGACATATGCCTACGGGTGGATGGGTAACATTAGTCTGGATTATGGGCCGCACCCGAAAAACTGGGATCCGCTACATCGGCAGTCGCTTGCTTGGAGTCCCATATGGAAGCATATCAGCAAAAACGCGGCCGTTTTCCGGTGCCCGGCCGACACCAGCACGGTGAACGCCGGCAAGAAGCACGGTACGAGACCTAGGGTGCGCAGTATGTCAATGAACGCTTGGGTGGGTGGCGATGGGCAGAATGGTCGTAACTCCGGGCACCACACTTGGTTTGGCAGCCCTAGAGACGGGACGATGTTTCTTAAACGTAGCGATATGTCGGTGCAGGGTGCGTCTAAAGTATGGGTGCTGATCGACGAACGGATGGACAGCATCAACGATGGTTTTTTCGTGATATGGATGCCTGGTTATCCGGACCCGAAGAGAACCATAATGGTCGATTATCCGGCCAGTTATCATAATAATGCCGCAGGCCTCTCCTTTGCGGATGGCCATGCGGAAATTAGAAAATGGCAAGATCCTAGGACCGTTCCTCCTCTAAAGAAAAACGGTAACATTCCCCTCAATCAACCTCAGCCTAATAACCCTGACGTAATTTGGCTGCAGGAACGCACTACAAGCCCCAGGCGCTGATCGGCCAACACCATGCCTAACGCCAAGTGGTACTGGCATCGCCTCCGCGCGATGGGACCGGGCGAGGTTGCGTTGCGTTTGCGAAAAAAATGGTACGAGTATCGCGATTCCAATCGCACCCAGTGGCCGCAAATCGACTTCTCAACCTCCGCCTACCCGAAACTCCCCGATACCTCGGTTGCGCCCGAATCGGTGCGTGCTGCAGTTCAGTTTGATGTCGAGCGCATTGCTTCCGGTCAGCTGCGGTTTTACGGGCACCTCGAGGTCGCCGTCGATACTCCACCTAATTGGCAGCGCGACTATCAGGCCGGAGTCGACGTGCCGACCGGTAAGTGTGCGTTTGAGTTGAATCATCGGGAATTGCCGTCCGGCGCTGCTATCAAGCCTCTTTGGGAACCGAGTCGCTGGTACGGCCCAGTGCGCTTGGCTCAGGCCTGCTGGCTAATGGGAAGCCAGCGAAGTGGTGAGTATGCCCTCGATTGGCTGGAAGATTGGGTGGAGAACAATCCGCCATTCAAAGGTTGGCACTGGACGAGTGCGTTGGAGACCGGGATGCGCCTGGTTGCCTTCACTTGGATCGATGCGTTTTTGACGGCGTTTGATGGAGGTGCCGAGTGCGACTTGGCCAAGCGCTTGGCCAAGCTGCGTGAGCAAATTCTTATGCCTCACGTTTGGTTTACGTGGCGACACCGCTCGTTCGGTTCCTCCGCCAATAATCACCTGCTGGGCGAGATCAGCGGACTGGCGCTGGCGGTATCGCGTTGGCCCGGCTTGGCCAAGCTCGGGCCAACTCCGGCCAGACTGGCTGCAATGCTCGAGAGGGAGACGCTGGCTCAGTTCCACGCCGACGGCGGCAACTTTGAGCAGGCGCTCAACTACCATTTTTATTCATGGGAATTCTGCTGGGAGGCTGCGCAGGCGCTGGATGCTGTTGGTGAATTAACGGCGTCCCGACAGGAACGCATCCACGAGCGGCTTGGCATGGCGGCCCGCTTCTTTCGTGAGGTGCAGGTGCCTTCTGCGCCGTGGGATTACGGCGACTCGGATGACGCGTATGTTTGCCTTTGGTTCGTCGATGAAACCAGGGCGGCCCGCGAGTGGTGGCAATGGATTGCGGGAGACGAGACACAGTCCGCATTTTACCACTACATGCGAGGTCGTTTTGCTGATTCGCTTGCCCTGCCGGAACCGAGGATGGAGCAGGGCGGATGGAGCGTGTTCTCCGAAACCGGCTTCACGGTTAACTCGCTTGGCCACTGGAAGGCGCGGGTTGATTTTTCGCCGCTTGGCTCCGGTTCCATGGCGGCGCATGGCCACCTTGATGCACAACATCTTTCGCTCTGGCTGAAGGGACAGGCGATGCTGATCGATCCCGGCACCGGCGATTATCACGGCAATCCGCAACTACGAAATCACTTGGCTTCGCGTGAGGTGCATAACGGGCCCTGCACGGAGTCGGTCAGCTTGGCCAAGCGCGAGGGACCGTTCCTCTGGGGTGGCATCCATCCCCGGCCGTTGTGGAGTTTTGACGGCGATGTTCTTGAGATGGAACTACGTATCGGAGGTAGTGCGTTGTCTCGTACAATCAAGCCGGTGCCCGGTGACCGCGAGGGGTGGTTGGTTCAGGATGCCTTTGAGCAGCAGCTTGGCCAAGCGGGGCCATTTACGGTTCGTTGGCAGTTCGCGCCGAATTGCTCGGTGGAGCGAGCGGGCGAACGCCTGTTCCGGGTGATAGCCGGCACAGCCGAGATGACGGTTGAGATCGGTGACGGTTGGGCCTCCGCTGTGGTTTGGCAACCGGATGGCTCTGAAACGGAGAGTCACCTCGACGGGATCGTATCGCCGCGATTCATGAAAACCACCCACGCCCCGTACCTCGAACTGGCTGCCCGGCCGGACGGGAGGGGCGAGTTCACCACGAGTTTTTTGGCTGGGTGAAACTTGGCCAAGCGGAAGTTGTTCACAAAAACAAGGTGTCTCTTGCCGTTGACCAAGCGTTGCGGGTAAGTTGAGCCCGTGCCGAAACCTGAGTTCGTTCATCTTCATTGCCACACCGAGTTTTCGCTGCTCGATGGAGCCTGCCGTGTGGATCGGTTGATGAACAAGGCCAGCGAATTGGATTTCAAGTCCATCGCCATCACCGACCACGGGGTGATGTTTGGCGCGATTAATTTTTATCGGGCGGCCCGTGCCAAGGACATCAAGCCGATCGTCGGCTGTGAAGTCTATGTGGCCCCGGGCCATCGCACCGAACGCAAATCCGGCGCCCGTGGCAAGGATGCCTATTACCACCTCGTGCTCCTCGCGAAAAACGAGGTCGGCTATCAGAATCTCGTGCGTTTGGTTACGCTCGCGCAGACGGAGGGGTACTACTACAAGCCGCGAATCGATAAGGAGATACTCGAGGCTCACAAGGAAGGTTTGATCTGCTTGAGCGGCTGTCTCGCGAGCGAAATCCCGCGACTGATCATGGCCGAGGAATTCGACAAGGCCAAGGAACAGATCGACTGGTTCAAACAGACTTTTGGTCGGGAGCATTAATATCTCGAGCTGCACATTCACTGTATCCCAGAGAAGATGCAGGTGAATCTCCAACTCACCCC
>JAPPPH010000109.1 GCA_028817635.1 Verrucomicrobiales bacterium
GCGCTTGCGCTTGGCCAAGCGGGTGCGTCACACTCGCTGCGTGAGCTTTGTCACCCATCTTGAGTGCGCCAACTGCGGCAAACAGTTCACCGCTGGCCAGCCGCACAACCTCTGCACCGACTGCCAGCGGCCGCTCTGGGTTCGCTATGATCTTGATGCCGTGAAGTCGGCGTTCCCGAGGGAGTGCTTGGCCAAGCGCCCGGCGGATCTTTGGCGTTACCGCGAACTGCTGCCGTACGCCGACCCGGCCAATGTCGTGTCACTGGGCGAGACCATGACGCCGATTCTTTCGACGCCCCGGCTCGGCGCCGAGCTTGGCCTGGGCAATCTGCTTTTCAAGGACGAGAGCCGGTTGCCCACCGGGAGCTTCAAGGCGCGCGGCATGGCACTGGCGATCACGATGGCCAACGAGTTTGGCATCCGGCGCGTTGCCTGTCCCACTGCCGGCAACGCCGGGGGCGCCATGGCCGCCTATGCGTCGCGTGCCGGGATGGAGTCGTACGTGTTCATGCCGGACGACACCCCGGTGATAAACATGAAGGAGACGCATCTCGCCGGGGCGACCGTGGTGCGGGTGAATGGGTTGATTAACGACTGCGGCAGGCTCGTGGGCGAGGGGCGCGAGCCGATGGGTTGGTTCGACCTCTCCACCCTCAAGGAGCCGTACCGGATTGAGGGCAAAAAAACCATGGGCCTTGAGTTGGCCGAGCAACTTGGCTGGGAGCTTCCGGATGTCATCCTGTACCCGACCGGCGGCGGCACCGGGTTGATCGGCATGTGGAAGGCGTTTGCCGAACTGGAGGCCATCGGCTGGTTGCCGCAAGGCAAGCGACCCCGAATGATTTCCTGCCAGAGCGAAGGGTGCGCCCCGATCGCGAGCGCGTTTGCGGCAGGAGAAAAACACGCGCCACCGTTCGAGAACGCCCACACTGTGGCCAGCGGACTGCGCGTGCCGGTGGCGGTGGGTGATTTCATGATTTTGGATGCCGTCCGCGAAAGTGGCGGCTGCGCCGTGACCGCACCGGAGAGCTGCATCGAGGAGTGGATGACGCGTCTGGCCAAGCTGGAGGGGTTGGCCATCTGCCCCGAGACCGCCATCTGCATGGGCGTGCTCGACCAGTTGCTCGCGAAGGGAGAGATCCAGCCAAGCGAGCGCGTACTCGTCTTCAACACCGGCGGCGCGATGAAATATCCCGACCTCATCGAGGAACCCACCCGCCACCACGACCTCGGCCAAGCACCAGACTGGAAAGCACTCGCCGGGAGTTGATTTGTACGAGTGACTCCAGTAACAACCTGCGGACGCTTCTAACATGAACCTGAGTCATATCCCTCGGTTGGCGAAAACTTTGTTGTTTTGCCTGCTGTCCCTTCCGCTTGGCCAAGCGGTGGCGAAGCCGAATGTGTTGTTCATCGCGGTGGATGATCTTAACGACTGGGTTGGGGTGCTGGGCGGGCATCCGCAGGCGCGCACGCCGAACATCGATCGCCTGGCCAAGCGAGGGACGCTCTTCACAAATGCGCACTGCTCCGCGCCGGGTTGCAACGCCTCACGCTCCAGTTTGCTCAGCGGGCTGCGGCCGTCGACCACCGGTATTTATGCCAATGCCCACGACTGGCGGCAGGCGCCTCGGCTTAAGGGGGCGGTCACGCTGCCGCGGCATTTCAGGGCCACCGGCTACCTCACATTGGGTGCTGGCAAGCTGTTTCACGCGCACACTTTTTTCGATAAGAAAAACCTCAGCGGCTACCCCGATCCCGGGGCGTGGCACGATTATTTTCCGTCGAAGACTCAGCAGATGCCGGAGGAGGCCGTACCGGAAAATTGGCCGGTCAACAGCAGTCGAAAGTTTTATCGAGGCCATTTCGACTGGGCGCCGCTGCAAATCCGAAACGCCGAAATGGCCGATGCGAAGGTCGTCTCGTGGGCGGCCAAGCGCTTGGCCAAGCGGCACGAGCAGCCGCTGTTTTTGTCGGTCGGGATTTACCGGCCGCACGTGCCGTGGTACGCGCCGCAAAAATATTTCGACCGATTTCCGCTCGATGAAATCCAGCTGCCGAAGCACTTGAAGGGCGATCTCGATGACGTGCCCGCTGCCGGTCAAAAAATGGCCAAGCGGCATTGGCACGAGTGGATCACTGAAAATGGCCAGTGGAAAAAAGCGGTGCAAGGGTATCTTGCCTCACTCGCGTTCGCAGACGACATGGTGGGCGAACTGCTCGACGCACTCGACAACGGCCCGATGGCCAAGGACACGCTGATCGTATTTTGGGGCGACCACGGCTATCACCTTGGCGAGAAGGAGAGCTGGGAGAAGTTCGCGTTGTGGGAGGACACTACCCGCGTGCCGCTTATCATCGTCGATCCGCGTCGAATCAAGCCGGGCACACGCTGCGATTCGCCGGTCAGTTTGCTCGACTTGTACCCAACGCTTGTCGAGTTGTGCGGGCTTGGCACGCCGCCGCAATCGCTTGAGGGCAGCAGTCTGGCCAAGCGCTTGGCCAAGCCGGACGCAAAAACTGATCGTGTCGCCATCACCACGCAGGGCCGGGGCAATCACGCTGTGCGGTCGAGCCGGTATCGCTACATTCGGTACGCCGACGGTGGCGAGGAGTTGTACGATCACGAGACCGATCCGCACGAATGGCACAACCTCGCCGGCGACCCCGCCTTGGCCAAGCTGAAGTCGCGCTTGGCCAAGCGGCTGCCCACCGTGAACGCTGAACCGATCGTGGTTCGCCGCAGACAATGAAAACTCGAATCCAATTTTTGACGATCCTCGTTTTAGTGGCAGCACTGCTGCAGGGCTGTGCGGTCACGGGGAGCTTGGCCAAGCGACCTGCATCGCTTGGCCCCGAAAACGGCACACTGATTATCGTCGGGGGAGGCGGGATGCCGCAGGTGATCTTTGACCGTTTCTTTGAGGCGGCCGGAGGACGGGATGCCAAGCTGGTCGTTGTGCCTTCGGCGGGAACAAAGGCGACTTACGATGACTCCGATCGCTCGGTGAAAATGTTTGAGAAAGCCGGGGCGACCAACGTGCACCTGCTGCACACGCGAGATCCCAAGGAGGCCGACACGGATGAGTTCGCCGCGGTGTTACGCGACGCGAAGGCAGTTTGGTTTGCCGGCGGACGGCAGTGGCGCCTGGTCGACTCCTATCTGGACACGAAGACAGAGGCCGCTTTTCACGCCGTGCTCAAGCGGGGCGGGGTGATTGGCGGTAGCTCCGCCGGGGCGACGATTCAGGGTTCGTACCTCGTGCGCGGTGCGCCGGAGGGAAATCACATCATGATGTCGCCTGGCCACGAGGAGGGATTTGGTTTTTTGCGCAACTCGGCCATCGACCAGCATCTGCTTGCACGAAAAAGGGAGAACGATCTGCTGCCGGTCATCCGCAGGCACCCTCAGTTGCTGGGCGTCGGCATTGACGAGGCATCGGCCATCGTGGTGAAGGGCCGCACCGCCGAGGTCATCGGGAAAAGCAAGGTGCTCTTCTACGACATCGCGCTGGAGAAAACGCTCGGCGAAAAATTCTACATCACCCTCGACCCCGGCGACCGTTACGATCTCAAGACCCGCCGCGAGCTGCCGGCAAAGTAACGCTTGGCCAAGCGCGTTCTTTGCAGCGCCTGCTCAGTTACTTTCAAAAAACCTCGCCGCTTTACAATGTGCGGTCTGCCCCGGATGATGCGCGCGTTTTATGAATATTAGTCTACACGATGGGCCGCTGGCGGAACTGGAGTGCGACGCCTTGGTCGTACCGTTGGCCGGCGGCGCGGCGCTTGGCCAATCGGCCGAGGCGCAGGTTGCCGCGTTGCGCGAGTCGGGCGAGATCGCCGGTAAGCCAAGCGAGTTGACCATCCTGCATGAGCCGAAGGAACTCGCTGCCAAGCGATTGATGCTGCTGGGGGTTGGTGATTCGCTCGATCCGAATCAAGCGATTCGCATGGATGGCCAAGCGGTGCGGGAGT
>JAPPPH010000079.1 GCA_028817635.1 Verrucomicrobiales bacterium
ATCCAACACCACCAAAGCAGGGTCGGTCGGTAATAAAATCATACGGACAGGTCGAAGAAATTCCGCTTCCGCCTCATTGTCAACGACAAGGCCCCTTTGGTAAACGCAGTTGACCCTTAGGTACAAGCCGTTGACGGATGCGCAAGAGCTATTTACAGCTGAGTCGGCACTTATGCCAGGAAAGTAAAGGGCCCTGTTCTTAAGAGAAGAATGGAAATTATCCCGCTCGATGAGTTGTCAATAACAAGAACTAACCACTTTTGGGCTATTCAAGGCCAAGGACGTTTTCCATATTGTAGAGGCCCGGAGACTGGTTGCTGGCCCAGATGGCGGCCTTATGAGCCAGTTCCAACCGCTCGCCGTTTTCGACGTAGACTACGGTGTGGTCGCTCACCACATCTCGGCCGCGGAGGGAGTGCATGCGGACATTCGATGAAGTGAACACGCTGTCAAGTGCGGCTGGACTCTTTCAGCACCATGCTGAAGTGAAGCGTTTAGTGGGTAAGCTGAATGCCGATAAAGCGTGGAAGAAGTTTTAAGATTCAATCATCAAAACCACCAAAACCTCCCGCTTCAAGGGGCTCCTACGGGTGCCATTTTTTACTAAGCAGCACTCAAATGGCACTCAAGAAGAAAGAAAATGGTACCCCGAGAAGGACTCGAACCTTCAACCAATTGATTAAGAGTCAACTGCTCTACCATTGAGCTATCGAGGCACCAACGACCCGGCGTCGGTGCGCCGAGGGCCGGTCTTCTTAAGTGAAGCCCCCGTTACACGCAAGATTTTTTTGAGCAACGATCTCCGCTTGGCCAAGCGGGTTCAGTTGAATGGTAACGGGGATACTGTGGCTTGGCCAATGATCGGTTTTTCTGCTGCCAACTTATGTCCCGACTCGGCGTGGGTGCGCTTGGCCAAGCCAAGTGCGATCGCCCCATGTGCTGGCGAATGAGCCACGCTTGTGATGGTCGCCACCGCCTTGCCAGTGTCGTCGACCAGCTTCGTGCCGGGCATGGCGCTTTCGGCCAACTCGGCGTCCAGTCGATAGCCCACCAGCGTTCGGTTCACTTTACCGTAGGTGCGAATTCGCGCGATGATCTCCTGCCCGATGTAGCAGCCTTTGGAGTAACTGATGGCGCGACTCTCGAGGTTCGCCTCGGGCGGAAGCGTGTTTCCATCCATGTCGCAAGCGAACCGAGGGATGCCGGACTCGATTCGGGCAATCTCGATTGCCTCCCAACCGGCCAGTCCTCCACCCTGCCCTGCCACGACCTTGGCCAAGCGCTTGGCCGCTTCGGGCAGATGCGCTGTGGGGATATAAAAATCACACCCCGCTTGGCCAAGCCGGTCGTTGCGCATCAGGTACCATTCGCCAAGTTCATCCTGTGTCACCTGTGTGTGGGCGAATAACTCGTCCGGCAGCTTGAGCCCGATTGATTCAATAGCGTCATTCGTATTCGGTCCCTGCAGGCTAAGCAGGCCAAAGTGGGGCGATGCGTCCACGAGTTCGACCTGATCGGCGACGAGGTTGCTCTCAAGCCGAGCGGTAACGGTGTCGAGCAAGCCCGGCTCAAAGTCCAAAATCAGTTCGTTCTCCAGCCTGTAGATGTTCAGGTCGGCCTGCATTTTGGCCTTGGCGTTGACGAGTGCGGCGTAGCATCCCTGTCCCGAGCGCAACCCGGCCACCTCGTTGGTCACCTGACCGTTGATGAACTTCACCCGATCGTCTCCCAGGACGGCGAGGCAGCCCCGGGCAGTGAGGTCGATCAACGCAACGGATTCGGTGAGGTGACCATGCTCGGCCTGAACATCGCCGTAGTGCAGCACCACTCGTTCACCAGCGGCCGTCCCCCATTCCGCCCCGTTTTCGGTGAGTATATCCTGAAGTGAATCCGCCATGCCGGTCAGAGTGGGTCGTTGCCGCAAAGTTGATCGAATCGCTCCCGGATGGACTCCAACTCAGGCGAGGGGTTCGGCTTGAACGACTCGGTGTCGTATGAGTTTCGGACGATCCGCCGTGCCTCGGCTAGGCCGCTCACCTCACCGGCGGCAATCGCCTGCACGAGGACGTTGCCGGATGCGGTCGCCTCGGTCGGCCCCGCAACGACCTCGATATTGGCCGCGTCTGCGGTGAGTTGGTTGAGCAATGTGTTTCGACTGCCTCCGCCGACGATGTGCAGTTTCTCCGCCTGCCAGCCGACGAGTTTTTCCGCCTCCCGCAGCGTGCGCGCATACAGCAACGCGAGACTCTCGAGGGCGCAGCGGAGGATAGCTCCGGGTGATTCCGGCACCGGCTGCCCGGTCTCGCGACAGGTCTCCGCGATGCGCTGCGGCATGTTGTCCGGCGCAAGAAAACGCGGGTCGGACGGATTCAAAACGGAGCGATGCGGTTCGGCCGATGCGGCCAAGTCAGCCAGGTCGGCGTAGCTGTAATCGTTGCCCCCGGCCGCCCAGGCGCGTCGGCATTCCTGCACCAGCCAAAGGCCGATGATGGTTTTAAGCAAACGAACAGAGACGCCGTAGCCGATCTCGTTGGTGAAGTTCAACTCGCGACAGGCATCGGTGACGATTGGCTCCGGAAGCTCCAGCCCCATGAGCGACCATGTGCCGGAACTGATGTACGCCCACCGATCGCTCTCGGTGGGACACGCCGCCACGGCGCAGGCGGTGTCGTGCGAAAGTGAAGCCACCACGTTGACGTTGGCCAAGCCGCTCTCCTCCGCCAACGCCGGCTTGAGCGGGCCAAGCGTGGTCGCCGGCTGGGCCACCTCAGGGAAAATCGAGTGGGGAAAATCGAGTGCACCGATCAGGCGCTCGCTCCACTTGGCCAAGCGCGGGTTGTAAAGCTGGGTGGTGCTGGCCATGGACACTTCGATTTTACCAACCCCGCTGAGCAGGTAATTGAACGCATCGGCGATGGTCAACATGGTTCCGGCCTTGGCCAAGCGGCCCGGTTCCTCCGAACCGAGCTGAATACTGGTGTTGAGCAGCATGTACTGCACGCCGCTCTCGTCGAACAACGTCGGCCAGTCGACCTTGGCGAGCACACTCTTTTCACCTTCGGCAGTGCGAGGGTGGCGGTAGTGGAAGACCGGTTCCATGATCTCCCCGGCCTCGTCTAGCAGTACATAATCGACACCCCACGCATCAGCGCTCACGCTGGTGATCGACTGGCCAAGCGCACCCGCCCGGGCCAAAGCCTCACGGATACCATCCAGCAACGCCGGGATGTTCCAATACATCGCATCACCCTCGCGGATCGGGGTGTTGCTGAAACGGGAAAGTTCCTCAAGTGAGATGCGGCCATCCTCAAGCGTGCCAAGCATCACTCGGCCACTCTCAGCTCCAAGGTCAATTGCCAGATAGCGTGACGTCATTCGTGTAGCGGGATTGAAACGGAATCCCCCAGCAGAGCCAAGCCGGATTTAGAACGGCAACGAAAACAAAAACGCCGGCGCTTGGCCGGCGTTCGAAAGCTGGGTTGTCTGTCTTATTGTTCGTCCGGAAACTCGGTTGCGAGTTCCTCGGCGGTCCAAGGCGAGGTACGATCCGCGATCTTGGCACGAACCTCACCGACCTGTTCCGCGGTGATCACGGACAGGTTGTGGGCATCGCCCCAGTCGGCGTTGCGTCGGATGTAGGTGATGACATTGGCGATATCCTCGTCGCTCAGGGCAGCACCCTGTGCCGGCATGGCCACCTTACCGTAGGTCTCGCCAGCCACCTCGATCGGCCCCTGCAGGCCGTTGGCGATGATGGCAACGACCTTGTCAGGCGACTCGGTCAAAACCCACTCGGAGCCGGCCAGCGGCGGGTACCCGGCGTTGGCACTTCCCTTGCCGTTGGGTTGGTGGCACGCGGCGCAGATGGCTCGGTACACCCGGCCTCCGCCCTCAACGGCCAGTTCCTCAGGCGATTTTTGCACCTTCAGGCTGGCCACTGCCTTGGCG
>JAPPPH010000234.1:0-4254 GCA_028817635.1 Verrucomicrobiales bacterium
GCGGCACCATGCCCGCCTCGAACCTGTACCTCACCATCCTCCAGCAAATGGGTTGCCCGGTGAAGTCGTTCAAGGAAAGCACGGGGTCGTTGAGCGAAATTTTGGCGTAGGAATCCCCTCTTTTTTAACCCTTTGCCACGCTTGGCCAAGCGGGCGTGACTTGCGTTGGCGCTTGGCCAAGGGCAAGCTCCGGTCATGCGTTTTTCACTGGGGTTATTGGCAGGATTGGTGTTTTCGATTGCAGCTCACGCGGCCGAGAAAAAACCGAACGTGCTGTTCATTGCGATCGATGACCAGAACGACTGGATCGGCTACATCGGCGGACATCCGATGGTGAAAACACCGCACATTGACCGCTTGGCCAAGCGCGGCACCGCCTTCACCAACGCCCACTGCCAGGCGCCCCTGTGCAACCCGTCGCGCACCAGCCTGATGACCGGACTGCGCCCCAGCACCACCGGCATCTACGGGCTGTCGCCCTGGTTTCGCAACGTGCCGGAGTTGAAAGACCTCGTCACCCTGCCCCAGTACCTCCGCAAGCATGGCGGCTACAAAACCTACACCACCGGGAAGATTTACCACGGCCGCTATGGCCGCGAGAAAAACGGCAGCGAATTCGATGTGGTCGGCCCCGCCACCAGCGGCGCCCCTTACCCGCCAAAGAAGCTGATCGGCCCGACCCAGTTCGGCAACCACAAGCTGATGGACTGGGGCGTGTTCGATCACAAGGACGAGGACAAGGCCGACTGGAACATCGCCTCCTGGGCAGTTGAGCAACTCGACTCAAAACCGAAGGAACCGTTTTTCATGTCGGTCGGTTTTTTCCTACCGCACGTGCCATGTTACGCCACACAAAAATGGTTCGACCTCTACCCGGACAACGACACCGTGCTTCCCAAAATTCTTCGCAACGACCGCGCCGACACGCCTCGGTTCTCCTGGTACATGCACTGGTACCTGCCGGAAGTCCGGCACAAGTGGCTCGAGGACAACAACCAATGGCGAAACCTCGTCCGCAGCTACCTCGCCTGCACCAGCTTCATCGACAGCCAGGTCGGCCGGCTTCTGGACGAGCTCAAGAGGAATGGCCTCGACGAAAATACGGTGATCGTCCTTTGGTCCGACCACGGTTGGCACCTCGGTGAAAAAGCGATCACCGGCAAAAACACCCTTTGGGACGACGGCACCCGCGTACCGCTCATCTTCGCCGGGCCGGGCGTGAAACCGGGTCAGGTCTGCACCCAGCCGGCCGAGCTGCTCGACATCTACCCGACCCTCACCGGGCTGCTCGATCTTCCGGAAAAAAAGGGCCTCGACGGACGCAGCCTGATCCCGCAATTGCAGGATGCCAAAGCCAAGCGGCGACACCCGGCCATCACCACCCACAACCACGACAACCACGGTGTGCGCAGCGAAAACTGGCGCTACATCCAGTACGCCGACGGCAGCGAGGAACTTTATGACATACGAAAGGATCCCAACGAATGGACCAACCTCGCCAGCGATCCAAAGTTCGCCAAAGTCATCGCCAGCCACAAACAATTCCTCCCCAAAATCAACCGCAAACCAGCCTCCGGCAGCAAACACCGCATCCTCCTTTACGATAACGGCAAAGTAAATTGGCAGGGTGAACAAGTGAAACCAACCGACCCAATCCCAGGGTTGGATTAGAAGGACTTGAACAACCTCAACAGTTGGGACAGTACTTTGACCGGTAAAGCTACTCAATATGGTGTACGAGAGCTTCGCCGACCTTGGCGAAGATGTTTTTCTGGTTGCGAAGGTTTTACCATGACCATCAACGCTGTTGCCTCACAAAAAAACTGTCCACCTGTGCCCGGCGAGGTACCCTGTGGCTCATCCGGTCATGCGAATTTTTTTCTCCATCATCACCGCGCTCTTTTTTGCAAACGTTAGTCTGGGGGCTTCTGCGGACAAGGTGTCAGGTGCTTCGGGCCTCAAGGACTTGGGCATCACTTACACACTCAAGAAATCAACGGACCCGATTCCCAACAAGATTCATGTGTTGCGCATTGATCTGGGTTTGAACAGGGTGAAACCGAAAGTCGCGCTGGGGCCGGATCCGGATGGGGATGGCCCGGCGGAAGTGGCGTTGACCGACCCAAGGAAACTGGCCTCAAGCCCTTCGGTGTTGGCGTTTGTGAATACCAATCCTTGGGATAGTTTCCCCAACGCTCAGGGACAAAAGAATCGTAGCTGGTACGCCGGTCAGCCGGTGGATATCCATGGTCTGGCGGGTACCCAGAGCAAAATGCGCAGTACCATGGGTCCCAGCAATGCGTCGGTGTGGTTTGACGCAAAGGGACGGGCTCGTTTTGGGCATCAAGCTGAAGATAAACCGCAGGAGGCCACCACCGGGTTTCAGCTGATCCTTTCCAATGGCAAGCTTACGGTGGGCACGGGTGGGCCTCGTCATCCGCGTACTGCGCTGGGTACGGATGAGAAGGGGCAAATTCTCTGGTTGGTGGTGGTGGATGGCCGGCAACCTCGTTACAGCGAGGGGATGAACATGCATGAACTGGCAAGCGTGATGAAGGAACTGGGCTGCTGGACTGCGACGAACATGGATGGAGGAGGCAGCAGCATCATGGGGTTGGTCGGTCAGGATGGTAAATTGAAGGTGATGAACCGTCCTTCAGACCGATCCTTTGGCCGGGTGAAAATCCGCCCCTTGCCAATGGTTCTCACCATCACAAAGTCTCCGAGGTTAAAGGAATAAGGTATATGGCCTCGTTAGAAAAAATATAGAGACCCACGAACTCATTCTCAGGATTGAGGATTGATTTAATGTGAGTCCCATTGTGTTTGCTTTCTTTTTTGAAACCTCTAACTCAAACACTCCGTCTTCCGGACACGTGTCTAAATCAGATATAAAAACTACTGATTCCAATCTGAAAATGACTTTTGGGAGTAAATGCGAATTTGCAAAATCGAGCCTCATTATAACTTTTCTGCTTAGCCTGATTTTTGCCGAGGCGAAGCCGCCAAATGTTGTCGTTATTTTGACAGACGATCAGGGGTATGCAGACATTAGCTTTAACCCGGATCACCCGAAGGAGGTGGCTACGCCGCACATGGATGCTCTGGCGCGTGAGGGGGTCTTTTTCACACAGGCCTACACAAGTGGCGCGGTGTGTTCGCCGACGCGCGCCGGCCTGATGCTTGGGCTGTACCAGCAACGGCTGGGCATCTACACCGCCGGGGACGGCGGGCGCGGATTTAATCCGCAGACGAAAATCTTCCCGTCCTTTTTGCCGAACAATTATAACAGCACGGTTATCGGCAAATGGCACATGGGCCTCGACACGGACTATCCGAAACTCAGCATGCACGCGCTGAACCGCGGTTTCGACGAGTGCTACAAGTTCATGGGCCGTGGCGGTCACGATTACTTCAAATTGCAAGGCGTCAAGGGCACGGACTACGCCCCGATCTACCGCGATAAAACGCGCCTCAAGGACTCCGATTACAGCGGGTACCTGACCACCCGTTTGACGGAGGAGGCGGTGGCATTCATCGAGCGCCAAGAACAGAAACCGTTTTTCCTCTACCTCGCCTACAACGCCGTCCACTACCCGGCTCAGGCTCCCAAGGAAGACATCGAGCGGATGCAAAAACGGTTTCCGCACCTCGACAAAAAGCGGGCGATTTTGCTGGCGATGCTGGAGCATCTCGACAACGGCGTTGGCGCCGTGGTGAAGAAGCTCAAGGCCGAGGGTGTTTGGGAGAACACGCTCCTGTTTTTTCTCACGGACAACGGCGGCTCCAGGGCGATGCAGGCCAACAACGGCCGGCTGCGCGCCTTCAAGGGCAGCCTGTACGAGGGCGGCATCCGCACGCCGTGGATCGTGAGTTGGCCGGCAAAGTTCAAAGGGGGACGCACCCTCGATCAGCCGGTGATCTCGCTCGATATTCTGCCCACCGTGGTCGAGGCCACCGATACCGGCCGCTTGGCCAAGCGGCGGTTTGACGGCAAGAGTCTGCTGCCGCTGCTCACCGGAAAAACGACCGAACACCATCCGGTACTCTTCTGGAACAGCGGCGAGGAAAAGGCCGAGTGGGCAGTGCGTGAAGGCAACTGGAAAGCCCACAGCCTGCGCGGCAAACTGGAGTTGTTCGACCTCGCGAACGATCCCTCGGAAAAGACAAATCTTGCAGCCAAGCGACCGGACCTGGCCAAGCGCTTGGCAAAGCGACACACTAAATGGCTGGCGGAGATGAGCCCCTCGGAGG
>JAPPPH010000234.1:4264-13692 GCA_028817635.1 Verrucomicrobiales bacterium
AAGCAGACTACGGCTCAGGCAAGCTCGGGCAAAAAGCCTCCTCATCCAAGCCAAGCGCCCGGGAAGCGAAGCGCGAACAAAAACGGGCGGAACGCAAAAAAGCACGCCAACGATCCAAACAACCCAAATGACCGTCCTCCGCGATTTCACCGCACTGCTCTGCTTTTTCGTCGCGACGAACTTGGCCAACGCCAAGCCGAACGTGCTGCTGATTGTTTGCGACGACCTCAACACCCACGTCAGCACCTCCGGTTATCCGCACATCAAAACGCCGCACCTCGACCGCTTGGCCAAGGCGGGTGTCACCTTCAACCGAGCCTATTGCCAGTACCCGGTCTGCGGGCCGTCGCGGGCATCGTTTCTCAGCGGCCTTTACCCGGAATCGTCCGGTGTGCTGAATAACAAGGTCGACATCCGCAACACTCGCCCCGGCACAGTGTCGCTGCCGCAGTTCATGAAGGAGAACGGCTACTGGACCGGCGGTGTCGGCAAGATTTTTCACTCCGCACGCCACGAGCCGGGCGACCTCGGTTGGAACGAATATCACCGGTTTGAGAATGACGAGTTTCCGTTCGTCGCCGAGGCGCGCAAACAGTTTGAGGCGGAACACGGCTCTGTCGAGCGCGGCAAAACCCGGCGCCGGTGGAAGGAAAAACTGCAGGGCATGTTCACCCAGACCCGCGGCCAGCAGCAGCCGGGCTACGGGCCAAGCGGGCTAAACGATGCCCAACACCGGGACGGACGCAATGCCCGCAAGGCCGTCGAGTGGCTCGACAAAAAGAGCTTCGGCGACAAGCCGTTTTTCATCACGGTCGGAATCCACAAGCCGCATGTGCCGTTCATCGCGCCGCAAAAATACTTCGACCTTTATCCCCGGCAGAAACTGCAGTTCGACCTCAGCCCAGCCGACGACTGGGACGACATCCCGCCCATGGCGATGGTCAAGCGCTTTGGCGGATTCGGCTTCGAGCTGGGCAGGGAAAACGACGCGCTCCGTCGCGAGTACACGCAGGCCTACCATGCCTGCGTGTCGTTCGTGGACGCACAAATCGGGCTGATCCTCGACAAGTTGAAATCGCAAAAACTTTGGAACGACACGATCGTGATTTTCACCTCCGACCACGGCTATCATCTCGGTGAGCATTTCATGTGGGGCAAGGTCACGTTGTTTGAGGAATGTGCCCGCGTGCCGTTGATCGTGCGCGTGCCCGGCGTCTCGCCGGCCGGCAAAACCAGCCAAGGCTTGGTCGAGACGATCGACCTGTTCCCCACCCTTGCCGAGTTGTGTGGCCTGACTGCACCGGCCCAACTTCAGGGCAAAAGTTACGTGAGCCTCATCCGAAAACCGGGCGGCCCGGGCAAACCAAGCGCGTACACGGTCGTGTCTCGCGGCACTCAGCTCGGCCGCTCCATCCGCACCCAACGCTGGCGTTACGCCGAGTGGGGCGAAGCCAAGGCTGCCGAGCTGTACGACCTACAGCGCGATCCAAGGGAGTACACCAACTTGGCGAAGTACTCCCAGCACCGCGACATCGTCAGGCAAATGAAATCCCGCTTGGCCAAGCGCCAAGCCCAAGCAGAGTCAGCCCGAAAATTGACCCGGAAGTAGTCCGTTTTTTGGGTCTCTTTTTTCTGGCAAAACTTGGCCAAGGGCATAGCGTCCATCTCCCAACAGGACGATGCTGACGTTTTTTGATGGTCAACGACCCATGAACCGCCGTGAACTGCTCCGCGTGGGCACGCTCGGGCTGGGTGGTTTGTCGTTGTCATCGCTGCTCGGCGTCAAAGCTCTGGCAAAGGGCCAGCCCAACCCGCTCACCGGTAAGTCGGTAATCTTTCTTTTTCAACAGGGCGGCCCCAGTCAGCACGAGACGTTTGATCCCAAGCCGGACGCACCATCGGGAGTCCGCTCAGTGGGCGAGGTGATTCCAACCTCCGTTCCGGGGACGCATTTCAGCGGCTGGATGCCGCGCTTGGCCAGGCTGGCGGACAAGTTCACCGTGGTGCGCTCGTTCAGCACGGAAAACTCCGGGCACAACATCCAGCCGATCGTCAGTCGTTCGTCGAGGGAGGCGAACATCGGCGTGCACTACTCGCGCGTGGCTGGTGTGACGCGGCCAAACTCGGGCGTG
Organism: Verrucomicrobiales bacterium; assembly: GCA_028817635.1. Lineage (GTDB taxonomy): Bacteria > Verrucomicrobiota > Verrucomicrobiia > Limisphaerales > UBA1096 > UBA1096. The sequence continues at coordinate 6,397 of JAPPPH010000234.1, forward strand.
CCGACCAACGTGGTGCTGTTCCCCCGCTCCGTCGACGCGCATGTACCCGGCCCGGAGGCCCGCGGAAACATCTCCGCCACCGGCCCGTACAGCAAGGGGTTCGCGCCGTTCATCCCCGGCAAGGGCGGGCAACTGCAGGACGACATGAACCTCGCTCTGTCACGCGACCGATTTTTCGAGCGGCGCAAACTGCTCGCCGGACTGGACAGCCTCAATCGCTCGGTGGATCTCTCTGGGCAGGTCGGTGCGCTGGACGAGATTCAACAACAGGCCGCCGAGGTGCTGCTCGGTGGCGGCGTCTCCGCAGCGCTGGACTTGTCGCGCGAGGACCCGCGAGTGCTGGCGCGTTACGACACCAGCCGCTACAAGGCCGGTGAAAAGTGGAACTCGGTCACCCGCGGCACCAAGGGCTACTACAACGCACAGGCCGGCACGATCGGCAAACTGCTGTTGCAGGCCCGGAGGTTGTGCGAGGCAGGCGCCGGTTACGTCACCATCCACGCAAGCTACGCCGGTGTCTGGGACATGCACGCTGACGGAAATAATCTCAACATGCAGGATGGCATGGACGCGGTCGGGTACAGCTTCGACCACGCGGTAGCGGCGTTCATCGAGGACTGCGAGGCGCGCGGGTTGTCCGACAAGATCATGCTGGTGTGCTGCGGCGAGATGGGCCGCACACCGAAGCTCAACAAGCGAGGCGGCCGCGACCACTGGGCCAAGCTGGCCCCGTTGATGATCTACGGCGGCGGCTTCGACGGCGGCCGCGTGATCGGTCAGTCCGACCGCATGGGCGGCGAACCGGTGACTGACGCCTTCAACCCCCGACACTTGATTTCGACCATCCTCCGCTCGGTGATTGATCCCGGCCAACTGCGGCTCCTCCCCAACGTCCCAAAGGAAGTCACCGAACTCCTCGATCACCCACCCATCACCGGTTTGGGTTAACCCAAGGTGAAACTCACGCGAAGGCGCGGAGGCGCAAAGAAAACCAATGGGGACATGAATGTCCCCTCTCCTTTGGTTGACCCGAACAAGGGATTAGCCAAGACTTTCGCCGTGACTCGTATTCTTCTCCTTTGCGCCGCAGCGCTGGCTGTCTCGACGCAGGTTTTTGCCGAGCGACCGAATGTGGTTTTGATTATGGCCGACGACCTTGGCTACCACGACCTCGGCGGGTACGGGCATCCGAAAATCAAGACGCCGGTGCTCGATCGCCTGGCCAAGCGCGGTGTGAAGCTGACGGCGTTTTATGCCGGGGCAACCGTCTGCACGCCGTCGCGAATGGCGCTAATGACCGGCTCGTATCCCACTCGGCTTGGATGGAGCAAGGGCGTCGTCGGGCACATTCTGTCGACCGACCACGGATTAAACCCCAAGGCGGTGACGATGGCGGAGCGCTTCAAGGCCGCCGGCTACAAGACGGCGATGTCCGGTAAGTGGCACCTCGGCGACCGGCCTCCCTTCCGGCCACACCGGCAGGGGTTTGAGCGCACGTTTTACATCAACAAAAGCAACAACCAAACCGACGAACTTTGGCGCGGCGACAAGCTGCTCGAGAAGCCGTACGAGAACCGGTTGCTGACGGAAAAATTCACGCGCGAATCGATCGAATTCATTCGAGAAAACAAGACCAAGCCTTTCTTCCTTTACCTGCCCTACTCGGCGCCGCACTTCCCGGTGGAGCCGCATCCGGACTGGGAGAGCAAATCCGACTTTGGCGTCTATGGCGACGTGGTCGAGGAGATGGACGCGCGCATCGGCGAGATTCTGGACACGCTGATGGCCGAGGGGCTGGAGAAAAAAACGCTCGTCATTTTCTGCTCGGACAACGGGCCGGAACCGTTGACCAAGGAGTCGTTGGCCAAGCCGTTCCGAGGCAAAAAATGGAGTTCACTCGAGGGAGGCACGCGCGTGCCGTGCATCCTCAGTTGGCCGGGCGTCCTCCCGGCTGGACGGGAGTTTGATGCGATGATTTCCGCGATGGATCTGCTCCCCACACTGATGCATGCCTGCCGGATCAAATTGGACAAACACAGCCCCGACCACCTGCCCATCGACGGCGTGAACGTCTGGGGCACGCTGCTTGGCCAGGAGAGGGAACACCCTCGCAAAGACCTGCTTTACTGGCACGGCTCGGACGGCTTTGAGGCGATTCGTTTCGGCGACTGGAAGCTGTTCCCCGATCGCCGCCGCGCAAAGTTGAAAGGCACCGGCCCGGCGCTGTTCAACCTGACCAAGGACATCGAGGAAAAGAACGACATGAGTTCACAGCACCCCGAGCGGGTGAAGCAAATGCAGATGCTGGCCGAACAGCGCCTAGCCAGCATCCGCGCCAAGTCCATCCCGCTTGGCCAGGCGAAGGCAGAGTAAAACCTGATTAGGCGTTCATTTTCCCGTTGCCATCCGGTGGCGCTTGGGCATCCTTCGCCCACGCATTTTTTATCACATGAAAAAAACCGTCCTGTTGTTCACAGTCGCCTGCACTCTCCTGACGGGATGCAAGCACCTGCAATCCTCCTCCAGCGCTGAAGGCCCGTTGAAGCCTCATCTCGGTGAGGCCAAGTTTGACGTCCAGCCGCTGTTCCCCAATGAACGCTTCGGCAACGTCGTGGTCTCGATGGAGGGCACGATCATCGCCACGTGGGGTACCAGCCACGTCCGCGCCCGGCGCAGCGAGGACGGCGGCCAAACCTGGGGGCCGGACATCGTCATAGCCAAGCCCGGTTTTCAGCCGGGTGGCATTACGGTGAACGAGGCTAACGGCGACATCATCGCGTTCGTCGAGGATCGTCATCCGCCCGCCCCGATCCACGTCTACGTCAGCAGCGACGACGGCAAGACCTGGAACAAGATTGAGACCAACATCAAGCCGGACTCAAAGGGCAACGACCCGTCGATGCACATGAACGAGCACGGCATCACCCTGCGCCACGGCAAACACAAGGGCCGACTCATCCGCCCCTCCCGCTGGTATGCCGGTCAAAACCACAGCAGCAAATGGCCGCAGCACTACACCAACGCCATCTACAGCGATGACGGCGGCAAGACCTGGCAGACCAGCGAACCGTTCCCGGCCAACGGCACCGGAGAGGCCACCATCGCCGAGTTGAGCGACGGCACGATTTATTACAACTCCCGCCGCCACTGGGCGGAGGAAGGTGCCAACCCGCGCCGCCGCTGGACAGCCACCAGCACCGACGGCGGTCACACATGGGAGAACCTGACCTTCTGCGAGGTGTTGCCGGACGGCCCTCAAAACACCAACTACGGCTGCATGGCCGGCCTCACCCGCCTCGCCGTGAAGGGGCGTGACATTTTGATCTACAGCAACTGCGACAGCCCAAGCGGCCGGGTAAAGGGCACCGTTTGGGCGAGCTTCGACGGCGGCAAAACCTGGCCAATCAAGCGGCTGGTATTCGAGGGGCGCCACGCCTACTCGTCGCTGACCTCCGGCCGGCCGGGCACGGCCACCGAGGGCATGATCATCCACCACTTCGAAGGTGGCCCGAAGGGCGGCTCCGCCGTGGCACGATTCAACCTCGCATGGATTCTGGAAGGCGGCACCAAGACCGGTGACGGCGAGGTACCCTCCGACCTGAACTAGGCCAAGTGACATGTTTCGCCTCCTGCTCATCGGTACCGTGTTGACGCTTGGCCAAGCGCTTGGCCAGGCGGACGATCAGGCAGCCATTGATTCGATCAAGAAAAATGGCGGACTGGTTCTGCCATCGCCGGGCGGGGAGAACCAGTGGGACATCCAGTTCCAGTTGCGTGGTCGCGATCTCACCGACGCCGGGTTGGCGGACGTGGCCAAGCTCGGCAACGTGGTTGAGCTGAACCTGCGCGACACGAAGATCACCAGCGCCGGATTGGTACACCTCAAGGGCTTGGCCAAGCTCACGCGCCTGCACCTCGAACGGACGAACGTGGGCGATGACGGTGTCGCGAATCTCGCCGGGCTTGCCGCGCTGGAGTATCTGAATCTCTACGGCACCAAGATCACCGACAAGTCACTCAACCATCTGTCGGGGTTGAAGAAACTTCGGCAGCTCTACGTTTGGCAGACGGATGTGACCGATGCCGGGATCGCCAAGTTGAAAAAGGCACTGCCGGCGGTCTCGGTCGTGAAGGGCATCGACCTCTCGACGGTCATCCCGATCGCGAAGGAGGAACCCAAACCGGAGAACGACCTCAAATGGTTGCCCGAGGGCGGCGACGAGAAACCACCGGCCAAGTCCGTCACCGGCGAGTTCATTTTCGTGCGATTCATCAACAACCGAGACAAGCCGGTGAAATTGGTTTGGATCGACTACGGCGGGAAACCAAAATTGTACGGCGTCATCGAGCCGGGCGAAACCCGACGGCAAAGCACCTTCGAGAGTGCCGTGTGGATGGTGACCGACGAACGAGACAAGCCGCTGGGATACTTCGTGACCGGGCGCGAATTCGCCCGGGCGATCATCCCAAAATAGCGCTCGGTTTAGCTTGCTGTTTTGACAAAAAAACGGTAGCTTTCCTCAGGATTTCGAACTTTTGCGATGCTGAGTCTGCAACATACACGACGGGATTTTCTGCGTTCCAGTGTGGGTTTGGCTGGGTTGACCCTGCCAACTTTCCTCAAGGCACAGGCTATCTCGAAGCCCCGGCGACGCAAGGCCAAGGCCTGCATAGTCATCTACACTTGGGGCGGCATGAGCCATTACGAATCGTTCGACCCCAAGCCGGAGGCGCCGGTCGACATTCGCGGCGAGTTCAAGCCGATCAAGACCGCGACGCCGGGCGTTCAGTTTTGTGAACACATCCCCCTGCTCGCCAAGCACTCCAACAAACTTGCCATCGTCCGATCGGTGCACCACAACAACGGTGCCCACTCCGGCGCGGTTTACCTGAACATGACCGGCCATCATCCCGAGGGCCAGATCAAGGCCAAAGGCCGCAAAAACTGGCCGTCGATCACCTCGGTCATCTCCCATTTTCATCGTCCGATCGCCGGTGTGCCGGGCGCAGTGCGGATGCCTTACTCAATGTACGACAACGGCCGACAGATGGCCGGCGAGGGTGCCGGCTGGCTCGGTGCCAAGTACGATCCCATTCTCATGCGGACTCCCGCCGGCGAACCGTACGGCGGCGTAAGCCGGTACGACGATCCCGCGCTCAACCTCAAGTTGAACCTCGAGAAGAAACGCATCTCCGATCGCCTAACGCTGCTCGAGCAGCTCGACCAGTCGCTTGGCCAAAAGGTCGGCGACTCCACCGCGTACGAAAAGCTCGACCACTATCGCCAGATGGCGGCCGACATGCTGCTGGGCTCGCCAGTGCGCGAGGCATACGATCTCGAACTGGAGGATCAGCGCATCCGCGACATGTACGGCGACCACATCGGCGGCCAATCACTGCTGCTGGCGCGGCGACTGGTTGAGGCCGGTGTGCCGGTGGTGCAGGCCGTCTGTTCCGCGGGCGACCTCGCGGGCGGCGGCGGCGACAACTGGGACACGCACCGCAATCATTTTCCAAAGATGAAAAACCGGCTGCTGCCGGTGTTCGACCGCGCCGTCTCCGCCCTGCTGACCGATCTCGAGATGCGCGGCATGCTCGACGAGACGCTCGTGGTGTTCCTCACCGACTTCGGCCGCACGCCCAAGGTCAACGGCAACGGCGGCCGAGACCATCATCCCGGCGTGTACTCGATGGCGTTTGCCGGAGGCGGCGTCCACGGCGGACAGGTCTACGGCGCGAGCGATACCAAGGGCATCGAGCCGGCAGCCGGCGCCTGCAGCCCGGCGGACATACACGCCACGGTCTACAAGGCCATGGGCATCGACCACAACGCCGAGTTGCACGATCAACTCGACCGGCCGTACCTCATCTGCGAAGGCCAGCCGCTGCCGATCGTCTGATGCGACTCCGCTTGGCCTTGGCTCGAACGCGCTGGCTTTGTCTCCTGCTCGCGCTTGGTTTAGCCCATACCCTTCAGGCCAAGCGACCCAACATTATCTTCATTCTCGCAGACGACCTCGGCTGGGCCGAGCTGGGCTGCTACGGCAATCACTTCAATGAAACGCCGCACCTCGATCGCTTGGCCAAGCGCGGCCTGCGGTTCGCCCACGCCTACGCCTCGGCGCCGGTCTGCTCGCCGTACCGAGCGGCGTTTCTCACCGGCCAATACCCGGCGCGGGTCGGCATCCTCGACTACCTCCGGCCCAACTCGGAGAACGGCCTGTCGACCGATCACGTCACCCTGCCGGAGCGACTGCGCGATGCCGGCTACGCCACCGGTATGATCGGCAAGTGGCACCTCTCCGGCTACCGCTATCACGGCGCGAAAAGGGTCGTGCGCCCCACCGATCACGGGTTCGACTGGAACACCGGCAGCGAAATCAAGGGCGTGGGCAACGGCGCCAATTTCTGGCCGTACATGTTTCGCGCGCAGCCGATCCGCTGGCTGGATTTGGCGGAACAGAAACTGGGCCGGCGCGAGTACCTCACGGACCGCCTCAACCACGAGGCCGTACAGTTCATCGAGCGTAATCGGGACAAGCCGTTCTTCCTGTTCCTCAGCCATTACGCGCCGCACACCATCCTCAATGGCAAACCGCAACTGGTCGCCAAGTACCGCAAAAAGCATGCACCCGGAAAAAGCACGCGCGAGCGCTGTTACCTCTGCCAGGACGCCGCGCTTGCGGGTGATCCGCAAAACCACTGGGCAGGCGACCACAACCCGCACCTCGCCGCCATGCTCGAGAGCATCGACGACGGTGTCGGGCAGATCACGGCCCGGCTCAAGGCGCTTGGCCTCGATGAAAATACGATCGTCATTTTTAGCTCAGACAATGGCGGGGAATCCAATGTGACCTCCAACGCGCCGTTGCGCGGTGGCAAAAGCCAGCTTTACGAGGGCGGCATCCGCGTGCCACTGATCGTCAGTTGGCCGGCGCATATCCCGGCCGGCAGCGTGTCGCGCCAGCCAACCGCCAACATCGACCACTACCCCACCCTGCTCGCGGCGGCCGGGGCCAAGGCGGATGCGAAGCAAAAACTCGACGGCACGTCACTACTCCGCATCTGGCAAAAACCGGACACGCAGTTAAAACGCGAACCGCTGTACTGGCATTATCCACTGGAGAAGCCGCACTTTCTCGGCGGCCGCTCCAGCGGCGCGATTCGCGATGGCGACTGGAAGTTGATCGAGAATTTCACCGACAACTCCGTCGAGCTGTACCACCTCGCCAACGATCCAGGCGAAAAAGTGAACCTCGCCGATCAGCGCTTGGCCAAGCGCACGGCGATGCTCGA
>JAPPPH010000234.1:13702-16872 GCA_028817635.1 Verrucomicrobiales bacterium
TGCTCGACCAACTCGTCGCGTGGCGAAAAACCATCGGAGCCACAAAAGACCCGCCGAGACGTTAAGCACCGACCGGTTTGGCGGCGTTAGAATTTTATGTCCTTGGCCGCCTTGGCCCCGTTTTTGCGAAGAAGGTCCGCAGCTTCTTTCTTCTCCTCTTCGTCCTGCCAGCTTGCGACCTTGTTGGCCAAATCGAGCGGCGTCCGGCCCATCTCATCCACCGCATTCACTTCAGCGCCCATCGCAATCAACAGTTCAATCACGTCAAGATGCGCCTTGTACGCCGCCTCGTGGAGTGGAGTCATCCCATGCTTTCCCCTCGCGTTCACGTTGGCACCCTTGGCAATCAACAGTTCAGCGACATTACTTTTTCCGGTGCCCGAGGCGTATTCCAGCGGCGTGTCCCCCTTATGATCCTTCGCGTTTACACTTATTCCACGCTCGATTAGCAACTCACAAACGTCACGCTGCCCCATGGCCGCGGCTCGATGCAGAGGTGTCATTCCCAGACTCTTCGCGTTGAGGTCCGCCCCCTTATCGAGTAGCAGTTTCACTATCTTCGTGTAGCCCTTGTAGGCTGCCCAACCGAGCGGGGTCTGGCCTGTGTCACTCAGCGCGTCAATGTCAGCGCCTTTGGCAATCAACAACTCGGCCACGTCTCCCCGTTGCCCGAAGATCGCGCTATGCAGCGGGGTGGTTTTCTCCCAATCCTCCGCATGCACATTCGCCCCCTTGGCAATCAACAATTCAGCGATCGCCCCGTTTCTCGCAGAGTGCAGCGGCGTCACATTGATGAAGCTTTTCGCGTTGACGTCTGCTCCGTGGGCAAGGAGCAGTTCAGTAATCTCCTTTGTGGTCGACCAAAACAGGGGTGTCTGTTTCCAGTTATCTCTCGCGTTCGCGCTCACGCCGTCCGCCAGCATTTTTTTGACGGCCTCAAGTTTTTTGAATCGTGCGGCGGCATGAATCGTGAGGGTTGCCCCGTTGGCGAGCAGCAACTCGGCAATTTCGCTGTGCCCATTCAGGGCAGCGTACATCACCGGCGTGATGCCGTTTTTTGGCGTGTTCACGTCTGCCCCTTTGGCGATCTCCTTCTTCACCCGTTCGAGATCGCCCTTGTGGGCTGCGTTGTGGATTGGCGCGGCCAATCCCGTGGAGGCTGCAAACAAGGCGCCAGCCGTGATTGTGAGGAGTAGGGTTTTCATGTCCCACGAATCTTGGTACACAAGATGTTATTTGCAATATGTTTGTACATCCTTTGCTGGTTGCGCTTGGCCAAGCGCTTGGCGAGGATTGCCGCGTGTTGACGTCTCAAAAAATGACAGTGGCCTTGGCGACGGTGGTGTTCGTCCTGAGTGGCGGCTTGGCCAAGGGTGTGGATGAAGCGGTTCAGTACAAGACCGACGCCGACATCGCCTATCGTTCCGGCCCCGGTCTAACCGATTACATGAAGTCGCGCTGCAAACTCGACGTGTACTATCCCGCCGGCAAGAAGGATTTCGCGACCGTCGTTTGGTTTCACGGCGGCGGACTGAAAAACGGCAACCGTTTCGTGCCGGCTGGGTTGAAGGAACAGGGCATCGCGGTCGTGCCGGTCAATTATCGGCTGCACCCACAAGTCAAGTCGCCCGCCTACGTGGAGGACGCCGCGGCGGCGGTGGCGTGGACGCTCAGGAATATCTCGCGCTACGGCGGCTCGGCCAAGCGGGTGTTCGTCAGCGGGCACTCGGCCGGCGGCTACCTCACGAGCATGGTCGGGCTGGACAGGCGTTGGCTGAAAAAACACGGCGCCGACCCCAATCAACTCGCCGGGCTGATCCCGTACAGCGGACACACGATCACCCACTTCACCGTCCGCGCCGAGCGTGGTATCCCGGGGGAAAAGCCAATCATTGACGACATGGCGCCGCTGTTTCACGTGCGCAAGGACTGCCCGCCGCTGCTGCTGGTCACCGGCGATCGCAAGCTGGAGATGCTCGGCCGCTACGAGGAAAACGCGTATCTCTGGCGCATGATGCAGGTTATCGGCCACCCGGACACGACGATCATGGAGCTGGACGGCTACAACCACGGCCAGATGGCCCAGCCGGCCCACCCACTTTTGCTGCGGTTCATCGAGCGCATCCTCAAGGCAGAGTAGCGCTTGGCCAAGCGATGGTAAACTTGGGCAAGCGAAGGGGAAGTAATGGACGACGAAAAAAACAGAAAAACAAACGATGCTGCGCCTGAAAACAAGGATGAACAAACCGGAGGCGGCTTGGCCATCGATGCCGGCATGGGCCTCGCATTGGGCCTCGCGCTTGGCTCGGCAACCAAGCGCTGATTCTCCGACCATTTTGGTTTGCCCCCGGCCGCCATCAGGGTAACCCTTTCGCTTTAGCACGAGCCGGCACACGCCATGCCCAAGATCACTTTCGACACAGCCGTCACCCAGCACGCGGAAGCCACGCGGAGGCTGAACACGGTCCATCTCAAGATGGCGACCGGGCGCCGGGATGCGGCAGGTGTGATCGAGGATGCCGCGGGTTTCTCCGTGGCGTCGCGATTCGATGCGCAGGTGCACCGGATGGATGCCGCGCTCAGCAACGTCGGCAACTCCATGTCATTTCTCCAGACGCAGGACGGCACGCTCAAGAGCGTCACTCGTTCGCTAAACCGCATGGGTGAGTTAGCGATCCTCGCGCAGGACGCTACCAAGTCGGACGCCGACCGCGCGTTGTACACCGAGGAGTTCAACCAGTTGAAGGCCGGACTGAGCGAGTCAACACAGGCGACCTTCAACGGGGTAAAAATGTTTTCGAGCGAACCGAAGGCGGTGACGGTGGACGAGAACGCGAAAACGGTGGAACTGCCCGCGGTGGACCTCGAGGCAGCCGCCCGTGAGGTGGTGGCGGAGGGCAACGACCTGTCGACACTGGAAAACGCCGCAGCGGCCCTCGCCAGCGTGAAGCAAACGCTCGATCAGGTCTCAAGCGAACGCGCTGAGATCGGCGCGGCGCAGTCCCGGATGGAGGCGGCAAGCGACCAACTGCTCGAGACACGCTCTGCGATTGGCGCCGCAACCAGCCGGATTATGGATGTGCATTTCGCCCGGGCGGGCACGGAAAATTCGGCCGCAGAGGGTCGGCTTCAGAGGGCCACCGCCGTGCTGGCCCAGAAGGCCGGCAGCC
>JAPPPH010000018.1:0-1710 GCA_028817635.1 Verrucomicrobiales bacterium
GCGCACCACATGTTCATCACCGGTATGGGCACGGTGATCAGTGCTTTCTTCCAGACGACAACGCTGCTCATCTCCATTCCGTCCGTCATTATTTTAACCTGTTTGTTCATGTCGCTCTGGGGCGGTTCGATCCGCTTCAATACTCCGATGCTCTTTGCACTGGCGTTCCTGCCGATGTTCGGCATCGGCGGACTGACCGGCCTGCCGCTTGGCTTTAACTTCAGCGACGTGGCATTGCATGACAGTTATTACGTGATCGCCCACTTCCACTATGTCGTGGCGCCGGGCACGATTTTCGCAATTTTCGCGGGAGTCTATTATTGGTATCCAAAAATGACCGGACGAATGATGAGCGAGTTTTGGGGCAGGGTGCATTTTTGGTCATCGCTCATTTTCATGAACCTGATTTTTATGCCGATGTTCGCACAGGGCATGGCCGGTATGAGTCGACGCATGTCGGACGGTGGCGCGACTTATGCGCTGTCCAATCCGGACAACGCCGACGCTGGCGGTGCGCTCAGCGACACGATCATGGGGTTGAATGTCTCCATATCCGCTGCGGCTTGGGCGATGCTCCTGGCCCAGATACCATTCATTTTTAACCTGTTCTGGAGCGTGAAATACGGCAAGAAAGTCGAGTCCGACAACCCATGGCAGGCGACCACGCTGGAGTGGGAAACACCGACTCCGCCGCCGCACGGGAACTTCACCAAGGAAGTGAAGGCCTACCGCGACCCGTACGAGTATAGCGTTCCCGGTGCGAAGGAAGATTTCACGCCACAGGCTCAACCCTCGAAGTAAGCGACTTTATTCCACATGGAAATCCCCTACACGGTTAAACCCAGGCCAGACACCGGCCTTTACAACGGAAAACTGGGCATCTGGCTGTTCCTCGCCTCTGAGGTCATGTTGTTTGGCGCCCTGTTTTCCTCCTACGTCCTTTTGCGCGTGGGCGCTGCGCCCGGCACGTGGTCGATGGGCCTGATGGATGTCGTCGTGGGCGCCGGCAACACGATGGTGCTGATTGCTTCCAGTATGTTTGTCGTATTGGCTTGGGCGCAATTAAAGCAGGGAGACTTGGCTGGGTATAAGAAATGGAAATGGGCCACTGTGGGCTGTGCGATTTTGTTCCTTGTGGTGAAGTGGTCGTACGAGTGGCCGTCCAAGTTCAAGCACTACGATGTCTGGTTCAAAGACCCCGCAGTGCTCCACGCTAAAGTGGCTGAGGGATACGGGGAGGAAGCTGAAAAGCATCAGAAAAAGATTAGTGACGACGACCACAAGGAGGCCGGCTTGGCCAAGCTTTACGTTGAGAAGGAATTATACGTTGAACGGTTTTTCAAGAATCACAGCAAGGAAAGCCACGAATCGTTTGAAAAGGCATGGACATCCGGCTCGCTGGCGCTCTCCGGGCACATCAACGGATACGAAGAAGCGGTGATTAATTTGGAGGTCACCGGCTGGAAGGCGGATGCAGGTGTTTCCGAATTGGATGCTGAAAAGGCCTTGGCCAAGCAGGGAGTCAAGAACGCCGCAGAGTTGCGTAAGAACGGTGGATTGGTGCATGAAAAGGTGGGTTACGACAAGGCCAAGTTTGCCGAGTACAAACTAACCAAGGCCGGCTTTGCAGTGGCACTCTCGGTCACTGAATATCAGGAGGTCGAAGCGCATCCCTACTTTTGGCGCACCGGCCGCGTGAACGAAGATATC
>JAPPPH010000018.1:1720-3931 GCA_028817635.1 Verrucomicrobiales bacterium
GAAGATATCGGTGGAAAACCACGCGTGAAGTCCATCCGGTTCGGCTTGGACAAGGCTGATCACAAGGAAGTGACGATTCAAGCCGCGGAAATCAAGCGCCTGAACTCCTACGAGCCAAAGCACAGCACGTTCTTCGGCATTTACTACACCATCACCGGCCTGCACGCGGCTCACGTGTTTGGTGGCATCATCGTCATGCTTTACAATCTCCTCCCGATTGGCATCGCCACGTGGCACCGCGATCGCGAGCAGTTTGCCAACCGGATCGAGTCATTTGGCCTCTTTTGGCACTTTGTCGACTTGGTCTGGATTTTCCTCTTTCCAATCCTCTACATCCTTTAATCTCAATGGCTGATTCACACGATTCTCCGGATTTTCTCCAGTACCTCATCAAGTTGTTTTACATGGTGGGTGGCGTGCTGGTGGCGGGCACACTGATCACGGTTATCATCGACGTGAGCTTCGAGATGCCGCTTGGCATGGCTGCGATCATTGGCTTGAGCATCGCTTTGGTTAAGGCCGGCTTTGTGGTGGCAATCTTCATGCACTATAAGTGGGACAAAAAGCTGATCATGATCACGTGGACCATGATCCTGACGTTTTTCTTCTTTGCCGGCATGATGGGCCTGATCATGTGGGCCGAGAAAGACATTCCGGAACTGTACGGGAAGCAACCGGATGCGATTTACCCGATCTTGGCGGCGCTGCTTGGCTTGATCCTTCCCGCTTCGTTCACCGTGTTGACGGTTAAATTGTTGAACCAACCGGCTGCAGTTGAGGCGGAGCCGACCCCGCGACCCAAGGCGAAGGCCAAGCGCACTACCCGTAAAAAGAAAGAATCCTGATTATTCATGTCGCTCAAGGCGTTCCATCTTGTTTTCATCATCCTGTCGATCCTGTTCTCGCTGGTGTTCGGGATTTGGGCGGTGGTGAACTATGGATCGAGTGGCAAGACGGCGGAGTTGGTGCTCGGCATCATTTCGCTGGCTGGAACCGTGGGCATGTCCATTTACCTGTTTTTCTTTTTGAAAAAATTCAAACACGTCAGTTACCTGTGAACCGTTTGCGCACCATTTTTTTGTGGGTGATTTTGCTGGGCATCAGCGCTTGGCCAAGCGCTGCCCATGCCTGCGCGGTTTGCTTTGGCGCACCGGAGGATCCCATGACCAAGGGCATGCAGTGGGGCATCGCCTCGTTGCTCTTCATCCTCGTGCCGGTGCTGGGTGGCGTGGGAAGCTTTTTTGTTTTTTTATCCCGGCGCGGCAAGGCGTATGCAGCCTTTCAAGACCCGGAACTGTTTAAGGAGTAATCACCGAAGATGGAGTTGTTATCCGAAATTATTGAGGCGTTTTCATTCCCCGAACTGGTATCGCAGGACGGCGGCAAAATCGATGGCCTGGTCATCGCCGTTCACCTGTTGATGCTGTTGTTGTTCATCGGGTGGATCATTTATTACTTCGCCGCACTGTGGAAATTTCGTTCATCACGCAACCCCAAGGCAGACTACAAGGGAGTGAAGAACAAGACGGTCACCAACTCGGTCGAGGGCGCGGTGATCGTGGCGGAATTAATCCTCGTCGTTGTGGCCACGTATTACTGGAATTTTTACGCCAACGAGGCGGTCGACTACGAGCACGTCACTGCCATCCAAAAAGATGGGGGTAAAAAGGATCTGCACGTGGTGCGTGTGACTGCGGAGCAGTTTGCTTGGAATGCCCACTATCCCGGCCCGGACGGCCTTCTTGGGAGACAGGATAAAGCCCTCGTTGGTGCGGATAACCCGTTTGGCATCGAAAAGGACAGCGTCACCGGTGCAGATGACATCGCGGTACTCAAGTCCGACATCATCGTTCCGATGATTTACAACTATCGCGTGGAGAACCCGGGCGAAACCAAGTTGAAAGTTGGCGAACTCCTGACGGAGACCGAGTACGCCGCCGCCTTGGCCAAGCACGGCGAAGGGGCGTTTGAGGCGGTCAAGGATGGTACCGTCCGCAGTATCACCATAGACCTGACGTCGAAGGACGTGATCCACAGTTTCAAGGTGCTGCCGCTGCGAGTTTGTCAGGACGCAATCCCCGGGTTGAACATTCCGATTCACTTCAAGCCGACCAAGACCGGGCGTTATCTTATCACCTGCGCCCAGTTGTGCGGCGATGGCCATGCCCGGATGCGCGGTGTGATCAAGGTGATCACTGAGCAGGAGTGGAA
>JAPPPH010000330.1 GCA_028817635.1 Verrucomicrobiales bacterium
CTCCGCTGTGCTGATCAAAGTGGTTGTTTTTGCCGACGGCCTCCTCGAGATGGGCACGCGTGATGCGCACGCGCTCGATGCCTCCCTCGAACTCGAAGTCCACATGCCCGGTTGTGGTGGACGGAAAATCAAACTGGGTGATCTGGTAGTCCTTGCAGACGTCCGGGTAAAAATAGTTTTTGCGATCGAACTTCGCAAACTTGGGCACCTCGCAGTTTAGCAGATACCCGGTCAACGCCGTGAGCTGCAACGCTCGTTCGTTCGGCACCGGCAACACGCCGGGCATGCCGAGGCAGACCGGGCAGACGTTCGTGTTCGGATCCGCGCCAAATTCATTGGCACAGCCGCAAAACATTTTCGACCGGGTCTTGAGCTGGCAATGGGTCTCCAACCCGATGACGGTTTCGTATTCCATCAGAGCGCAGCCCTTTCGTTATGCCACGGGGTGGACTGTTCGTAGGCGTGGGCGATCTTGAGCAGTTCCTGTTCGCCGAACGGTTTCCCGAGTAACTGCAGCCCCACCGGCAGCTTGGGATCGTTAGTGAATCCACACGGGACGCTGATGCCGCATGTGCCGGCCAGGTTGCACGAAATGGTGTAAATATCGGACAGGTACATTTGCAGCGGGTCGCCTGTTTTTTCACCGGCCTTGAACGCCGTGTACGGCACGGTCGGCGTGATGAGTGCGTCGACTTTTTCGAGCGCCTGGTCGAAGTCCCGCTTGATGAGCGTCCGCACTTTTTGCGCCCTGATGTAGTACGCGTCGTAATAACCGCTGCTCAACACGTACGTGCCGAGGATGATTCGGCGTTTCACCTCTTCGCCAAAGCCGGCGCCGCGTGTATTGCAATAGAGCGAAAACGGATCGTCGCCCTCGACGCGGTCGCAGTAGCGAATGCCGTCGAACCGCGCGAGGTTCGCACTGGCCTCGGCCGTGGCCAGAATATAGTAGGTCGCCACGCCGTACTCGGCGTGAGGCAGGCTCACCTCCTCGATCTCTGCCCCAAGCGATTCGTACTGCTGCACAGCCGCCTCAAACGCAGCGCGCACCTCTGGTTCGATGCCCTCGCCGAGGTACTCCTTCGGCAGGCCCAGTTTGATGCCCTTGATGTCCCCCTCCAGTCCGGCAGCGTAGTCTGGCACGTCGGTGGGCACGCTGGTGGAATCCCTCGGGTCATGCCCGGCGATGGCGTCAAGCAGCGTCGCCGTGTCGCGAACGGTTTTGCCCATCGGGCCGACTTGGTCGAGCGACGAGGCGAACGCAACCACGCCGTAGCGCGATACCCGGCCGTAGGTCGGCTTGATGCCGACGCAGCCGCAAAGCGCGGCCGGCTGGCGAATGGAACCACCGGTGTCGGTACCGATGCTGCCGAAACATTCCTGCGCCGAGACCGCGGCAGCGCAGCCTCCGCTGGAGCCACCCGGCACGCGCTCGGCATCCCACGGGTTGCCGGTCGGGCCAAACGCCGAGTTTTCCGTCGAGCTGCCCATGGCGAACTCGTCCATGTTTACCCGGCCAAAGATCACCGCCCCGGCCTCGCGAAGTTTTTGAACGACCGTGCCGTCGTAGGGCGAACGAAAATTGCCGAGAATTTTTGACGAGCAGTTGGCCGGCTGATCCTTGACGCAAAAAATGTCCTTGAGCGAAATCGGCACGCCGAGCAGCGGCTGCTCCGTGTGGGTCGTGCCCTTGGCCAAGCGCTCGTCGGCGGCGGCCGCTTGGCCAAGCGCATCCTCGCGGTCGATGCTCATGAAGGCGTTGATACTGCCATCGACGGCGTCGATGCGGTCGAGACACGCCTGCATGGCTTCGCGGGCGGAAACCTCCTTGGCCGCGAGCTTGGCCGTCAGTTCGGTGAGGGAGAGTTCGTGCAGCATCATTCGACAATCTTGGGCACCACGAACAGGCCGTTGGCTTTTTTTGGTGCGTTGGCCAAGGCTTCCTCGCTGGTAATGGATGGTTGCACCTCGTCCGCGCGCAGGACGTTGTCGAGCGGCACGGCGTGGGCCATCGGCTCCACGTCGCTGACGTCGAGTTCCTCCAGTTTCTTCACGTAGCCCAGAATGTCACCCAGTTGGGAGCCGAGCCGGGCTTCCTCCTCGGGGGTCAGGGCAATTCGCGCCAGATTGGCGACGTATTTGATGTCAAATTCGCTGTCGGACATGGGATTCGGAGGGGTTATTCCTCCTCGAAATTTCGGTTCACGAGTTCCTCCAACTCGCTGATGGCCTGACCGGCATCGCCTCCATCGGCATGCAGTGTCAGTGTGGTGCCCGGGCCGGCCGCGAGCATCATCAGGCCCATGATACTTTTGCCATTCACCTCTTCGCCCTCTTTTTCGACGAAAATCTCGCACTCAAACCGGGTGGCCAGTTTGACAAACATCGATGCCGGCCGGGCGTGCAAGCCCAGCTTGTTCTGCACGACCACGTCTCGGCTGACGCGGCTGCCGTTGTTTCCGCCTGTACTCATCGGGCAAAAGGCGGCGCATTCTGGCGTGAGGACCGGTCTTTGGCCAACTTTTTTGCATTTTGTCGGAGAAACAGGCTTTTCTGAATTGACCTTGGCTCCCAATTCGGCAGCATGAACCGCCATGCATGGAGGTTCGGATTTTTGAACAGTCCCCGCCGCCTTGCGTCCCAATAACCTGTTATGATCCGGAACATTTCAACCTTGGCCAAGCGCTTGGCCGCCCTTGCCGCGCTGGCGATGTTGCCTGCCCTGTGCAACGCTCAGGACAACGTGGAAATCGTCAGCGCAGACACGGCGACGGTGGACATCGACGTGGCCAACCCACTCGACAACCAGCCCGGCCTCTATGGCAGCGAGATGATCGCCGAGAAAATGCCGGTCGCCGAGGTGCACGCGTCCACGATCGTTGAAATCGAGGGTGGCCTCGCCACGGCTTGGTTTGGCGGCACCAAGGAGAAGGCGCGCGATGTGGTCATCTGGATGTCCCGCAACACCGGCAACGGCTGGTCCAAGCCGACCGTGGTGGCCGACGGCGTCAACCCCAAGGATCGCACGCAGCAGGCCTGCTGGAACCCGGTGCTGTTCAAACAATCCACCGGCTCGCTGATTCTCTTTTACAAGGTTGGCCCCTCGCCCACCAGATGGTGGGGTATGATGAAACGCTCCGATGACGACGGCGTCACTTGGAAAAAACCGGTCCGCCTGCCCGAAGGCTTCGTTGGTCCGGTGAAAAACAAACCGATCGAGCTTTCCAACCGCACTCTCCTTTGTGGCGCTAGCCTCGAGGACGCCGGCTGGCGGGTGCAGGTGGAGAAATTCATCCAGAACCGTTACTGGAGCAAAAGCAAACCGCTCAACTCCCCGCTCGATTTCGCCGCCATCCAGCCAACCCTGCTGCAATATCCGGACGGCTCCATTCAGGCACTTTGCCGCTCCAAATCCGGTCGCCTGACCGAGAGCTGGAGCACCAACAGCGGCGGCAAGTGGACCCGCATGCGCCGAACGTCATTGCCGAACCCGAACGCCGGGGCGGATGGCACCGTGTTGGCCGACGGTCGGGCACTACTCGTTTACAACCACACGCGCAACGGGCGTTCCCCGCTCAACGTGTCGGTCTCATCAAACGGCAAGGATTGGGAAGGCGCGCTGGTCCTCGAGAATCAACCGGGCGAGTATTCCTATCCCGCAGTCATCCAAACCAGCGACGGCAATGTGCACATCACCTACACGCACAATCGCACCAACATCAAGCACGTGGTCGTTGATCCGACCAAGCTAAAGACGGTGCCGATCGTACAAGGTCAGTGGCCACAATAACCCGCTTGGCCAAGCGCTTGGCCCATGACGGATTCCCCGGACAGCCCGACCCCGGAGCAGGTTTGGGAAGCCGCGTTTGATGCGCTGCAATCCGGTGACGAAACCAAAGCTCAGGACGGCTTCCTCCACTGGGCATTG
>JAPPPH010000442.1 GCA_028817635.1 Verrucomicrobiales bacterium
CGCAGTAACAACGAGCGGTTGCTGATTTATGGTGACTACGACGTGGACGGCATCAGTTCCACCGCACTGCTGGTGGAGGTGTTGACCGGACTCGGCTGGAACGCGCAGCCGTATCTTCCCGGCCGATTCGACGATGGCTACGGGCTCAGCCCGGTTTCGCTGGAAAAATGCCTCGAGCAGTTCGAAGTCGATGTCGTGCTCGCAGTCGATTGCGGTTCGACCGCCGTGGAAGCCATCGATTTTCTCAACGAGAAAAAAATCGACGTCCTCGTCCTCGACCACCATCAGGTCAGCGTCCCCCCGCCCAACCCGGTGGCGATGGTCAATCCGCAGCTCAGCGACGATTACCCCAACTTTCAGGAGCTTTGCTCCGTCGGTCTTGCCTTCAAGCTCGCCCACGCCATCGTCAAGCGCGGACGACAAGAGGGGCTGCAAAACGAGCGCGACCTCGACCTCAAGCAATTCCTCGACCTTGTCGCGCTGGGCACCGTGGCCGACCTCGTGCCGTTGACCGGTGAAAACCGAAAACTCCTTCGCGCCGGGCTCGACCAACTCAGTGAAACCACACGTCCGGGACTCGTCGCACTGAAAAAAATTGCCAACGTCAGCCAGCCGGTGAGCGTCTTCAACGTCGGCTTTCACCTCGGCCCACGCCTCAACGCCGCCGGCCGAATGGAAAATCCGGCCGCCTCGCTCAACCTTCTTCTGGCCAATGACAGTGTCGAAGCCGAGAAAAACGCCAACCTACTGGACGGCTACAACCGGGAACGCCAGAAAATCGAGCGAGACATCTCCACGCAGGCCGTCAACAGCATCCGCGAACGGTTTAACCCGGAAAAGGATTTCGTCATCGTCGAAGGCAACATGGATTGGCACCTCGGTGTGATTGGTATCGTGGCCTCGCGGGTGATGCGCGAGTTTTACCGGCCGACATTCATCCTCGCGAGCGATGGCGACGGCTGGAAAGGCTCGGCCCGCAGCATCGAGGGCTTCGACCTCGCCGAGGCCATGCGTGGCTGCGACGACCTTCTCAACGACCACGGAGGCCACGCGATGGCTGCCGGCGTCTCCGTCAAGCCGGGCCGGCTCGACGCCTTTCGCGAGCGGATCAACGAAATCGCCAGCAAGATCATCACCCCCGACATGTATCAGCCTCCACTGAAACTCGACGCAGAGACCGACCTGTCCGAGATGACCCTCGTCCGCGTGGACGAGATGGGCCAACTCGAGCCGCTTGGCCAGGGGAACCCGGAGATTCAACTGCTCATCCCCAGCCTCAATCTGTCCAGCCCCGTGTACCGTATGGGCAAGGATCGGCAGCATGCAAAATTCTGGGTCACTGACGAGCGCGGCTCCTGTGAAGTCATCGCGTGGAACCTGAAGCCGGAGGACGAACCCGATGGCCAGTTTGACCTCGCCGTGGCACCGCAGGTCAACGACTTCAACGGACATCGCTCCGTCCAGCTAAAACTCATCGACTGGCGCCCTGCCCAAGGCTGACCGCGCTTGGCCAAGCGCTAGACTTCCAGCGTGGCCATTCGACGAATACCAGCTCGCAATGGCAGCCAGCCAAGCAGGAACGACACGCCGAGGAACCCCACCCATCCGGCCCAGAACGCCATCGTCGAGCTGCCGCCAAAGGCCCATCGCGAAGTCATCGCCATCAGCGTCACCATCCCCACGATGTAAAGAAAACTCAGCACGAGGCAGAGCGTGCCGCCAAAGCCGCTGACGATCTTGCTCGGGTTTTCCTCTCGAAAATTGGGATACACCGCGCCCAGTCCAACCGCCAGCGCGTTCAGCGTAAACGACATCACGCCGACCGTGACGGTAAAGTACACAATCCGATCGATTGACACCGAGAGCATCGCGCACGAGGTGGCAACGAGGATCATCGTCACCGTCATCGACACGGCAGTGGAAAAGAGAAACTTGGTCAGCAACACCCGTCGCATCCCCAGCGGGGCCATTCCCACGATCCAGACCCGTTTCCCCTCAAGCGAAATCTGAGGAAAAACAAACCGCGTGGTCAACGTCGCAAGATTCAGCGCACACGCGCCAAGGTTGAGGTACGAGGTGAGATCGATCCAAAAATCACTCGTCAGCCGATGCGAGAAATACCGCAGATTCATGATGTAGGCCACCAGCAGGCCAAGCAGGATAAGCGATTGGCCCCACTGGGTGGTGTCGCGCCAAAATGTCCGGATATCCTTGACGATCAACGCCCGGGAATCCGCCCTGCCCCACCAGAACCACTTGGCCAAGCGATCGAGCAGCTTGGGCTGAAACGCCGCTTGGCCAAGCGCTTGGCCGGAGCCGGAACCGCGTCTCCAAAACTTCCATTCCCCGCTGCTGCCACGACTATTGACCGCCGAGAGCGAGGCGAAAAACAGGCCGCCCGACTTGGTCGCCGCCAGATAGCCAAAGAAAAGCGTGTGACTGAGCAGAACCAGCCCAAAGAAAAACGTCCCCATCAAAGCACCCTCAACCCAAAGCGTGAGCCCGCTCGACACCCAAAAACTGGGCAGGTACGGGAACAGCGAAAACCGCGTCCGCGCCAGCAACCGGTCGACCACGTCGAGCACGCGGGTCTCGAGCATCTCGTCGGTCACCGTCTCCGGCTGCAACCACGAACTGATCGACACGATGACAAGCACGACCACCAGCATCGCCGCGATCTGGAACGCAAGCCGATCCAGCCAACGCGCCAGACCCAGTGCCGCCCAACTCCCCAGCACACCCGGCAATACCACGAATAGGGCCACGAAAATCGGGGTCACGAAATAAAAATGCCACGGCGCATCATGCGTCGTCCCGTAGGCGATCACCAGCGGCGCAATCAAAAACAGGAACGCCCACGAGGCCAGAATACCGGACTCAAAAATTTTCCAACGATAGATCACCCGATGCGGCACCGGAAGCGTGAGCAGAAAATGCGTCTCCCGGTTTCGGAATAGATTCGTGAAATTAATGATGACGTTACTCAGCAGAAGCAGCAAAAACAGGAACGCGAACAGCAGGAACATCATCCGCTCGATCAACACCGGCCCCAGACCGGGAAAACTCGAGGTGAATTGCAGCCCCTTGTGAAACAGGACGAATGCCAGCCATGCGTAGCCCACGACGAACAACCCCATGAGGAAGGCGTGCAGCCGAGACTGCGACACTGCCAACTTCAGTCGACGCCAGTTTTGTGTGCGGTTGACCCCCGCCAACAAACGCCAGTACGGGATGGGGCGCGGCTCATCCATCGGCATCTTGAGTTAACGAAAGGAAGATCGACTCGAGTTTGTTGTCGCGGTTAGCCGCCTGCAGTTCCTCATGCGACCCCACAGCCGCCAATTTGCCGTGGTTCATGATGCCGATCCGGTCGGCCATCTCCTCGGCTACGCTCAATTGGTGGGTGGAGACGAACACCGTCATCCCCTCGTCGGCACGCTCGCGCAGGATGTCCTTGAGCACGCGGGCATGGTGCGGGTCCAGCCCCACCATCGGCTCGTCGAGCACGAACACCTCCGGCGCATGCATCAGCGCCGACACAATGGCCACGCGCTGCTTGGTCCCGTGCGAAAGCCCCTCGATCGACTTGGACAAGAACTCCCAAAGGCTGAATCGCTCTGCCAACACCCCGGCCTCGCGCTGGATCGCTGCCTCCTCCATCCCGAACAGCTGGCCCGTGAACCGGAAAAACTCGGTGGGCGTCAGTTTGTCGTACAGGAATGGAAAATCCGGCACGTATGCCATGCGCTTGCGCGCCTTCAGCGGATTGGCCTCGGTATCGATGCCGCAAATCCGTACCTTGCCGCTTGTTGCCTTCATCAGGCCGGACATCACCTTGATCGTGGTGGTTTTACCGGCAGCGTTCGGGCCTAGGATGACAAAAAACTCCCCCTTCGGAACGGTCAGGCTGATGTTGTCCACCGCCG
>JAPPPH010000414.1 GCA_028817635.1 Verrucomicrobiales bacterium
ACGTCACACAACAGGCGCTGAAAGAGTTACTTTCCCAGCGAATAGTCATTTTAGACGGGGCGATGGGGACGATGATCCAGCAGCACAAGCTGGAGGAGGACGACTACCGGGGTGATCGATTTGCCGATTGGCCGAGCGATCTCA
This sequence comes from Verrucomicrobiales bacterium, assembly GCA_028817635.1. Lineage (GTDB taxonomy): Bacteria > Verrucomicrobiota > Verrucomicrobiia > Limisphaerales > UBA1096 > UBA1096. Next base: position 145 of record JAPPPH010000414.1, read on the forward strand.
AGGGCAACAACGATTTGCTGGGACTCACTCGTCCGAATGTCATCCAGTCGATCCACCGCGACTACTTTGAGGCTGGCTCGGATATCATCGAGACCAACACGTTCAACTCCACGAGTATCGCCTTGGCCGACTACGGTATGGAGTCGCTGGCGTACGAGTTGAATGTCGCCAACGCCAGGCTGGCACGGGCCGCGGCCGACGAGGTGATGGCAGTTGATCCGGGCCGACGTTGTTTTGTGGCGGGAGCCCTTGGCCCGACCAATCGCACGGCGTCCATTTCGCCGGACGTGAACAACCCGGCATTCCGTGCCGTGACTTACGATCAATTGGTTGAGGCGTATCTCGAGCAGGCCAAGGGCCTGGTTGAGGGTGGGGCGGACGTGCTGTTGGTGGAGACGGTGTTTGATTCGCTCAACTCCCGGGCGGCGTTGTTCGCGCTTGAGACATTGTATGACTCGCTTGGCCAACGGCTGCCGGTGATGCTGTCGTTCACCATCACCGACCAGAGCGGCCGGACGCTCTCCGGCCAGACGGTGGAGGCGTATTGGAATTCGGTCTCGAATATCGACCTGCTGAGCGTCGGCATCAACTGTGCGCTTGGCCCGGCGGAGATGCGGCCCTATATCGACGAGTTGTCGCGCATCGCGCCGGTGAACGTCAGTTCGTACCCGAATGCCGGTCTGCCAAATCCGTTGCTGCCGACCGGCTTCCCTGAGACCCCCGAATCATTGGCGCCTCAACTCCGCGAGTGGGCAGCCAACGGCTGGCTAAACATCGTCGGCGGCTGCTGCGGTACCACGCCGGGGCACATCCGGGAAATCGCCAAAGCGGTTGCGGATTGTGAACCGCGGCGCTTGGCCAAGCCGGAGCCGTGGCTGCGGCTCAGCGGCATGGAGGCGTTGACCGTCCGGCCGGACTCCAATTTCGTAAACGTGGGTGAGCGTACCAACGTCACCGGCTCGCCGCGTTTTGCCAAACTGATCAAGAATGACCAGTACGAGGAGGCACTAGCGGTGGCACGGCAACAGGTCGAGAACGGGGCGCAGATCATCGACGTAAACATGGACGAGAGCATGCTCGACTCCGAGGCGGCGATGACCCGATTTCTAAACCTGATTGCCTCCGAGCCGGACATTTCGAGCGTGCCGATCATGATCGATAGCTCGAAGTGGTCGGTCATCGAGGCCGGCCTGAAGTGCATTCAGGGCAAGGGCATCGTTAACTCCATCAGCCTGAAGGAGGGCGAGGAACAGTTTCTCGAGCAGGCGCGGTCGATTCGCCGATACGGTGCCGCAGTGGTCGTGATGGCGTTCGATGAAACCGGCCAAGCGGACACGACCGATCGCCGTGTGGAGATCTGCACCCGCTCGTACAAACTGCTCACGGAGAAGGTCGGATTCCCGCCGGAGGACATCATTTTTGATCCCAACATCCTTACCGTGGCGACCGGGATGGAGGAACACAACGACTACGCTGTCAGCTTCATCGAGGCGACGCGCATCATCAAGTCGACTCTGCCTTTGGCCAAGGTGAGCGGCGGGGTGAGTAACATCTCATTTTCGTTCCGGGGCAACAACACCGTCCGGGAGGCGATGCACGCGGCGTTCCTGTATCACGCGATTCAGGCCGGGCTCGACATGGGCATCGTCAACGCCGGGATGCTGGAGGTCTACGAGGAAATCCCTGACGACCTGCTGGAGCGCGTGGAGGACGTGCTGCTCAATCGCCGACCGGACGCCACCGAGCGGTTGATCGAGTTTGCCGAGACGGTCAAGCAGCAGGGTAAAACGGAAAAAGTCACCGATGCTTGGCGAGAGGGGACTGTCGAGGAACGGCTTAGCCACGCGCTGGTCAAGGGCATCGTCGATCACATCGAGGCGGATACCGAGGAGGCACGCGCAAAATACGGCCGACCGATTCACGTCATCGAGGGGCCTTTGATGGACGGGATGAACGTAGTCGGCGACCTGTTCGGTGCCGGCAAAATGTTCCTGCCGCAGGTTGTGAAAAGTGCCCGCGTGATGAAGAAGGCGGTCGCCTACTTGCAACCATTCATGGAGGAGGAAAAAGCGGAGACTGGCGTTTCGACGCAGGGCAAAATCCTCATGGCAACCGTTAAGGGCGACGTCCATGACATCGGCAAAAACATCGTCGGCGTGGTGTTGCGCTGCAACAACTACGAGGTGATTGACCTCGGCGTGATGGTGCCGTGCGATAAGATTTTGAAAACCGCCCGTGAGGAAAAGGTCGATATCATCGGCCTGAGCGGGCTGATCACGCCATCGCTCGACGAGATGCAGCACGTGGCGAAGGAGATGCAGCGCGAAGGGTTCGACCTGCCGCTGCTGATCGGGGGTGCGACGACCAGCCGCGAACACACGGCCGTGAAAATTGCACCCGGTTACGAGCACCCGACGATTCACGTGATCGACGCCTCCAAGGCGGTCGGAGTGGCGAGCAAGTTATTGAGTGAGGAGGGACGCGAGCCGTTCATCGCCGAGAACACGGAGACGCAGGAGACACTTCGCGAGAAGCACTTTGGCAAACGCGAGGCCAAGCCGCTCCTCAGCATCGCCGAGGCACGCGAACGCGCGACAAAAATCGACTGGAGGGAGGAGGCCATCCCTCAGCCGGAGTTCACCGGTATTCGCACTGAGTCGGATTTTCCGCTGGAACCATTGGTCGACTACATCGATTGGTCACCGTTTTTTCACGCATGGGAACTGCGGGGTCGTTACCCAAATATTTTCGAGGACGAGGTGGTTGGCGAAAAGGCGAAGGAACTTTTTGATGACGCTCAGTCACTGCTCAAACGAATCGTTGATGAAAAACTGTTCACGGCCAAGTGCGTGTACGGCTTGTTTCCGGCCAATCGGGTGGGCGACGATGTGGAATTGTACACGGACGACTCGCGGGCCAAGCGCTTGGCCAAGTTTCATTTCCTCCGGCAACAGGGCGACAAGTCGAATGGCGACAATCACAGTCTGGCCGATTTCATTGCGCCAGAAGAGTCCGGCTTGGCGGATCATATTGGCGCGTTTGCGGTGACAGTTGGGCATGGAGTCGAGGAATTCGCCAAGTCGTTCGAGGAAGCCAACGACGATTACAACGCCATCATGGCCAAGGCGCTGGGCGACCGGTTGGCCGAGGCCTTCGCCGAGTGCCTGCACCATCGTGTGCGACGGGAGTGGGGCTATGGGCGTGACGAAAATCTGACCAACGACGAGTTGATTCGCGAAAAATATCGCGGGATTCGGCCCGCGGCCGGTTATCCGGCCTGCCCGGATCATACCGAGAAGCAGTTGCTTTGGGATCTGCTCGAAGTGGAGAATCATACCGGCATCAAGCTGACCGAGAGCTGCGCGATGTGGCCGGCCAGTTCTGTGAGCGGCCTGTATTTCGCCCATCCCGATGCCAAGTACTTTGCCGTCGGCAAAATTGACCGCGATCAGGTCGAAGATTGGGCCAAGCGCAAGGGCATGAACCTCACCGATGCCGAGCGGTGGCTGGCACCAAATCTCAATTACGACCCGAGTTGATCATTCGGCTGGATGGAGCCAAGGGGAGTTTCAAGAAACAGGGAACTGTCGAAAACGCGCCAGCGCCTTGGAGTGCGGCAGTCACTGCCGCTTTTTGGCGCGATCCAAAGCGGTGCAGAGAACCGCACTCCACGACGCTCCCGCGACACGGCAACCCGACTTGGCCAAGCCGGGGGTAGCAATGGTATTAGGAAGCAAGTGGGAAATGAGATTTTTTTAGAATCGAGTT
>JAPPPH010000469.1 GCA_028817635.1 Verrucomicrobiales bacterium
CCATGGACTTGTCAAAGGCTGTCAGGATACTCGACCTGCCCCCCAAGCGAGTCAACGTGGACTTCCCCGTCTGGATGGTCAACTGGCTGGATTTGGAATCCAAACGACAGGGCATCAGCCGGCAGGCGCTGATCAAAGTCCTCATCACCGAGCGTATCGACCGGGCCAAATAATTTGGCAAGATCTACTCCCCATTTGAGAATGGGGCGTCAGTTTTTCTTTTTCGACTTGGTCGACTTCGACTTGCTGTCGCCCTTGGGTTTACTGTCCTTCTTTGAGGTCGATTTTTTGGAGTCGGAATCCTTCTTGGCGCCGGCCTTGTAGCTTTCGCTGCGGTAATCCGTCTCGTAGAAGCCGCTACCCTTGAAGATGATGCCCGCCCCGGTGCCGATCAACCGGCGCACCTTGCCCTTGCACTTGGACTGCGGACAGTCCGTCAGCGGATCCGCCTTGATGGACTGAAACGCCTCAAACTCGTGGTCACACTTTTCGCAAACGTATTCGTAGGTAGGCATCGGACTGCTTCTAAAAACCGGGCTAGTAACGGCAAGCCCCCGGTGAAAGTCAAGACCGCGCCCGGCCGAGGGCATTTCCCGCTTGGCTTGGCGCAGCAGGGTTGGTTCCCTCCCCTGCATGGCCAAGGCGAAACTTGCCGACATTGTCGCCCACTGCAACCGCACCCTAAAACCGGACTCGTTTGAGGATTGGCCCGGCGCAGTCAATGGGTTGCAGGTGGAAAACCGGGGCAGCGTCTCCCGTATCGCCGCCGCAGTGGATGCCACCCCGGCAACGGTCAAAAAGGCGGCCGACGAGGGAGCTGATTTGTTGATCGTCCATCACGGCCTTTTCTGGGGCAAAACCCATCCGTGGATCGGCAATCGCTACAAGTTGCTTCGCCTGCTGCTCGACAACAACATCGCCGTATACAGTTCGCACCTGCCACTCGACGCCCACCCGAGACTTGGCAACAACGCCGGGCTTTGCCGGGCGCTTGGCATCCGTTCGCCCAAACCGTTTTTCATCGAGCGCGGCCAAGCGATCGGACTGAGAGGCGAACTCGACATTACTCGCGCCGGCTTGGCCAAGCGCTTGGCCAAGGCCACCGGTTGCGAGCCGACCGTTTTGCCCGGGGGTGCTGCGCGCTGCAAAAAGATCGGCATCGTCACCGGTGGCGCCGGGGCGGAAATGAAGACGGCAGCCGACGAAGGGGTCGATACGTTCATCACCGGGGAGGGCCAGCATTGGACGTTCGCTCTGGCTGAGGACCTTGGCCTGAACGTACTCTACGGTGGCCACTACGCCACGGAGACGTTTGGCGTGAAGTCGCTCAGCGAATCGCTCGCCAAAAAGTTCAAACTGCCGTGGTCGTTCATTGATCACCCAACCGGATTGTGACGAAGTGTGATGTCGTGATTGCCACCGCTTGGTTTTCAAAATACGTTTCCCCCGTGAACCGCATTTCACAACTCGCCGCGGCGTTGCTCGTTTTTGGCCTAGCCACCGCCGCCCACGCCGAGGCGAAAATCAGCAAGGTCCTACCGCACTGGCTCGACAAACAGGGGCGCCACACGCTTTCGCCCAGCCTGTTCGAGCGCGACGCCTATCAGGCCCAGCTACGCGCCAACCCGGATCAGCGTTCCGGGATTCGTTTCGATGTCAAGTGGAGCGGGAGTGGCAGTGAGTTGAAACTAAAGGTCGAGTTACAAATCACCGACGCAGCCAAGCCGGTCGTCCTCAGCCAGCCGCTCAAGGCTGGTCGACGCGGAGGTTGGAGTGCCGTCACGCTCGATGGAGAGCGTTTCAAGTCTCTTGGTAAAATTGTGGCGTGGCGGGCAAGTTTGCTCGACGGCGACAAGACGCTGGCCGAGCACAAATCATTCCTTTGGCCGCGCGAAACGCCGTCGAAAAAGGCTGCCGATTGACAACCGGCCTCCCCTTCCCCATCTTTTGCACATGGCAAAAACCGGTCTAGGTCGCGGTCTGGGCTCACTGTTGGGAGCGCGCCCGTCGGCTACCCCAAGCGAACCCGCCGAGGCACCACCCGAACCCACCCCCGCGGAGGATTCTCCCGCCGGGCCAGGCGAGGTTCCCGTGGGCGAAATCCTCCCCGGCGCGATGCAACCGCGCACCGGTTTTGATGATGAGTCGCTCAACGAGTTGGCGGAGTCCATCCGGGAAAACGGCATCATGCAACCGCTCGTCGTCCGGCCTCGCGAGGGAGGCTACGAACTCATCGCCGGCGAGCGCCGTTGGCGTGCCTCACAAATGGCCGGCTTGGCCAGGGTGCCGGTCATCGTCCGCGATGTGGACGACCAGACAGCCCTCGAGTTGGCACTCATCGAAAACCTGCAGCGCGAAGACCTCGACCCGATCGAGGAATCCAAGGGCTACGCGCAAGTAATGGATCAATTTGGCCTCACTCAGGAGGAGGTCGCCACCCGGGTCGGCAAAAATCGGGCCACCGTGGCCAACGCCCTGCGCTTGGCCAAGCTGCCGGCCGAGGTGCAGGCGTACGTGCGCGACGGCATGCTCTCGAGCGGGCACGCCAAGGCCATCCTTGGCCTGAAAGATGCCGGGGATCAGGTCGCCGCGGCCAAGCGGGTAATCAAAAAGGAGTTGAGTGTCCGCGCCACGGAGGATCTGGTGAGTGAGCTTGGCCAATCGGACGGCACGAAGGCCAAGCGTGGCAGCAAGGCCAAGTCCACCGCCAGTGAGGCGCACATTCAAAACCTCGAGGCCAAGCTGCAGGAGCGGCTCGGCACCAAGGTCACTCTGCGTTACCGCAAGGGCAAAGGCTCGGTGGACATCAAGTTTTTCAATGACGAGGATTTGCAACGCATCCTCGAGACGCTCGGCGTCGAGGCCGATTAATTTTCATGGTTTTGGATATTGTTAAATACGGAGATCCGGTTCTCCGCCAAAAGGGCGAGCGTGTGGAAAACATCACGCCCGAGTTGACGCAACTCATCGACGACATGCTCGAGACGATGCATGACGCGCACGGCATCGGGCTGGCCGCACAGCAAATCGGGCGTGCACTGCAGTTGACCACGGTGGACGTGACCGGCGTCGAGGATCGCCCCTCGCGCATGGAGGTGAACGGTGAGAAGGTCAACCCTGAGGACTACATGCCATTGATCCTGTTCAACCCGGAATGGACAGCCGTCGGGAACACAACAGAAGCCGGCCCCGAAGGATGCCTGAGTTTCCCCGAGGTTTACGGAGATGTGAAACGGCCGGAGGAAATCGACGTCACGGCCATGGACGAAAAAGGCGAGGCAGTCGCCTTCCGCTGTGGTGGGCTTTTGGCGCGGGCCATCCAGCACGAGTGGGATCACCTTCAGGGTATCCTGTTCATCGACCGCATGGACGGTCTCGTCCGCGCCGACCTCAAGCCGGAGATTGACGCCATTCAGGCTGAGACAAAAAAGGCTCTCGGCTAAAACCCCTTCCCTGCCATGAAGCTCCGCTCTCGCTTTCCCACCGATGGGCAGGCAAGGCATGGCTTCACGTTGATCGAGCTGCTGGTGGTGATCGCGATCATCGCCATCCTCGCCGGGCTGCTTCTGCCGGCGCTTGCCCGGGCCAAGCAAAAGGCACTCGGAGTTTCCTGCATGAACAACCTCCGGCAGTTGCAGTTGGCCGTGACCTACTTTTCCGATGCCAATGACGACACCCTGCCGAGCCACTCACGCTGGGTGCAAAACCAGTGGATGGATTTCAACGGCAGCAACCCCGCCAACACCGATCTGGGCATCCTGATGAATCCCCGTAACGCGCTGCTCGCCCCGTACACCGAGACGCCAGCCATTTACAAGTGCCCGGCGGACCGCAGCACCGTGAAGGTCAACGGCAAACCAGTGCCGCGCATCCGGAGCATGTCGATGAACGCCGTAGTCGAGGGAGCG
>JAPPPH010000398.1 GCA_028817635.1 Verrucomicrobiales bacterium
AACGTCCAAGAGGGGCGATTGTCTTTTACGGCCAGTACGGCAGAAGGGGTTGGCCAATCGGATGTCATTATCATCGCTGTTCCGACTCCCCCCTTGGAGGATGGCGCAGTTGACCTGAGTTTCATTGAGCGAGTGGCGAGGGATATCGCTGATGCAATGACCTCGTACAAAATCGTTGTCGATAAAAGCACGGTGCCGGTGAAAACCGGCGAAAAGGTCGCTGAGACAATCAAGCGATATTGCAAGGCGGGTTGTGAATTTGATGTCATTAGTAACCCGGAGTTTTTGAGGGAAGGGTTCGCAGTCGAGGATTTGATGAAGCCGGATCGCATTGTCGTTGGTTCGGCCTCGGATCGACCAAATGAGGCGATGCGGGAGATTTATGAACCTTTCAACGCCCCGATTATTTTCACCGACATCAACTCGGCTGAGTTGATTAAGCACGCGGCCAACTCCTTTTTGGCAATGAAAATCTCCTACATCAACGCAGTGGCTGCCATTTGTGAGGCTTCTGGTGCGAATGTTGAGGAAGTTGGCAATGGCATCGGGATGGACGACCGGATCGGTCGCAGATTCCTCAACGCCTCGCTTGGTTTTGGGGGTAGTTGTTTTCCGAAAGACTTGAGTGCCTTCATTCGCATCAGCGACGAACTGGGGTATGACTTCGGCTTGCTCAAGGAGGTGCAAAAAATCAATGCCGGTCAAATGGATCGGTTTCTCAAAAAGATTACTGACACGCTTTGGATTCTAAAGGACAAAACCATTGGCGTGCTTGGTTTGGCATTCAAGCAGAACACAGATGATGTCCGCATGTCGCCGGCAATTGAAATATGCCAGCGGCTGCTGAAGGAGGGTGCTTCTCTGCGTGTTTATGATCCCAAGGCGATGGAGAAAGCCAAGGAGTTACTTCCCGCGGAGGGTGTCACTTATGTTGGCGAAATGGACGAAGTTGCGGAGGGGTGTGATGCGCTCGTGGTGGCAACGGAGTGGCCTCAGTTCAAAGAATTGAACTTGGCCAAAGCCAAGGAGGGGATGACCTCTCCAATTCTTTTCGACGGACGCAACCTGTTCGATCCTTCCGAAATGGAGCAATTGGGCTTCACCTATAAGAGCATTGGCCGATAAACCGGTTGAAGTCGCTGCCGGCTTGGTTTTCCGCGATGGAAAACTACTCATAACCAAACGCCCTGAAGGAACTCACTTGGCTGGATTCTGGGAATTTCCCGGAGGCAAACGGGAACCGGATGAAACCATTGAGGAATGTTTGCGCCGAGAACTATGGGAGGAATTGGGAATTGAGGTCGGGCTTGGCCAAGCGCTGGATACTGTCACTCACCAGTACCCAGAGAAAACCGTCAAAATTACGTTTTTCACCTGCCGCTTGGCCAAGGGGGAGCCACGGGCGATCGAATGCGCTGACATCGCGTGGGTGGGGCGTGACCACTTGGCCAAGTACGATTTTCCTCCCGCCGATTTACAACTGATATCCAGATTGGTTGACGATCCTTCGTTTTGGGAGTAATACTTCCCCGTGTTTCATGTTGTTAGATCGAGAAAAAACTTAATTTATTTAAGTTTCAGTCGACCTAAACAATGGAAGAGTGCCGAGCTATGTGATGTGCAGCCACCGGTATTCTTAAACTTCGAATAGCAACCATCAAGGACGATGGCAAAGCTACTGGACATTTTTGCCTGCAAGGAATGCGAAAGGGCGATTTTTCTGAACTTGGAAGATCGTACGGCGGATCATTTTGTCTGCCCTCATTGCCAGCACGATCAAAGTCGTGAAGAGGCAATGAAATCCTATGAGGCGGAACTGGCATTGCAGCAGGAGGATTCAAACCCTTCCAATGAAGATCCTCACAATTACCCGGACGTTTTGGCGTGTGATAGCTGTGATCAAGCCATCAAACTCAGCGTCGAAGAGCAGTCTAGCGATGCATTAAACTGTCCATTTTGTAAGACTTCGTTGCTCCCATCAAACAACGATAGCGAGATTGTAGAATCGAAGCAGGATGGAGATTTCCCCAAAGACCCCCAAGCTTCTTCCGAGTTGAAGTCAGCGGAGGAAGTTGATGGCGCGGCTGATTCAGAATTGCCCGAGAGATTGCCGGATCTGATTTCATGCAACAATTGTGACCGTGCGCTATTTGTTTCAGATGAAGATCGTGTGGTTGGTGCCGTTCATTGCAGTCACTGTGGTCACGAGCATGGGAGCGATGCGCTAAAACAAATCGCAGCGGCACAGGCGTCAGAGAGTGTTGAGGAGAGCGTTGCGGAATCTGTGCCGGAACAGGCGTTTCCTGAATTACTCGAATGCCCGGACTGTCAACGCGCAATAAAACTGTTACCCGAACAACGCGACGCCGAAAGTACAATTTGTCCGTATTGTGAAGTGTCGATAGCTCCGCCGGAGCAAGAGTCGTTTTCGGAAGAGTCGGCAACTCAGGTCTTCGATGAACCAGAGAAATTAGAAGAGGACGAAGAGACTGAATCCGTGTCCGATGAGAGTGCAACAGATTCAATTTTGTTTGAAGATGAGTCTTCAAAGGCTGTGGGTGAGGAGGATGAATCCGTTTCGCTTTTTGATGACGAGGGTGGGCAAGGGGATGAGGCTACTGCAGAAACAGTCGAACAGGGTTCCGGTGATGTCATTTTATTCGAGGATGACACTGATGTCGTAGAGCAGACCGAGGAAACTCCTGAGGTGGACGAAGAGAACTCGCGCCTATTGGAGAACATGATTGAGACGAGTCGGAGTCAGTCTCTCATGCCGGAGTGCTTTAATTGTCCGAAGTGCGAAACTGAAATCGTTCTTCCAGAGGCGGAACGGATGATGGGTCTCTGTTTCTGTCCGGAGTGTGAAGAGTTGATAGACTCGAACACGGCTCAAGCCAACGTGCCGGAAAAACCTGAACTCGATGAAGATGCGGAAGTGGAGCCATCTGATTCGGCCTCCGAGCAAGAGGAACAAGTCGCGGCCACCGAAACCGAAGTGGTCGATGAAGAGAAAGAACCTGAGGGGCAGGACGTGGGGGCAGCAATGGATGACGCTGCTTCAGAGATGGAGTTCTGGCTTGATGAGGTGTTACCGGAAGTCGTTGACTGTGTTAAATGCGGGAATAGCCTAAAACTGGATGATGAAGAAAAAATGTTTGGAATCTATCGTTGTCCCTATTGCAAGGCGAATATCAATCACGCCAAAGTCGAGGTGGTGCAGTCAATTTTGGGAGTCATGGAAGACGGCGAGGATGATGGGGATGACGATGCTCCCAAACGCAAACCGATCCGAATCGACTTTAAGGCAGTACGGCCATACGCGGCGCTTTTGGTTTTTGCTGCGGGATTGATATTTGGGGTTCTGAAGGTTTCTGATTATTTTTACGAACGAAAGATGATTGCCGCCGAATTGGTGTCAAAAATCAATGCGTTGAGGGTGCACATGGATGGGCATAAGGATATTTTTGGTGAACTTTTAAAGTATGAAAAGACCAAGATGATGTTGGCCGGATTGAATGACTTGTCGATCCCCGAATTAAGGGCTTACGATAAATCCGTTGAAAATGATTATCACAGGGTATATGAGGCATGGTTCGAGAAGGAAGGCGGAAAGGTTGAAACTGTTGAAAGCCAAGTGAATCCAGAAACGAAGAAATTGGTTGCTCAATTCCGTGCAGAAGTTGAACAACTGAATACTCGCCTCGAGTTGGCAAAAATGGATGCCGAGAATCTTTCCACCGCAATGGGATTAAGCAAGTTTGAGCGGCTTGAAGGAATGCGATTGATCAACGGACATGTAGATAAAATTAAGCATTCTCTTAGCGGAATTAGTAACAACCAGGCCATTAGGAACGGGCTAGTTGCTCCCAGTTTGGTTGAGACACTCCAGAGAACCA
>JAPPPH010000281.1 GCA_028817635.1 Verrucomicrobiales bacterium
GCTCACGAGCGCGCTGCCCACCTGCTGTACCGGGCCGGACAACTCCACGTTGGCCGCCTTCAGCATGGCGTCGGTTCCTTCCACCAGGGCGACGAGGCCCCGGGTTTCAATCAGTCCTATGGCTTGTTGAGACATATCAGTTTTGTTTGTTTTGTTGGTTAAAAAATCAGTTTCGGTTGTGATCCAAAAATCGCTTCACCTCGCGGGCCACCACCAACTCTTCGTTGGTCGGGATGACGATCACTTTCACGGGTGAATCCTCGGCGCTGATGACCGCTTCCTCGGCCTGGGTCGCCTCGTTTTTTTCGGGGTCCAGCCGGATTCCCAGCTGATCCAGATTCGCGCAGATTGCCGCGCGGGTGCCGGTTCGGTTTTCGCCGATGCCGGCGGTGAACACGAGCGCGTCCAGCCCGTTGAGTTGCGCGAAGTACGCGCCAATCCAGTGCCGCGCCGAGTGCACAAACACATCGAGCGCGAGCTGCGCATCCGCATCCCCGGCATCGGCCGCAGATTGGATGTCGCGAATGTCGTTGTGCCCGCCGCTCAAGCCCTTCAGGCCGCCTTCGCTACACAACGCGTTTTCGACCTCATCGATCGAGAGACCGTCGCGCCGCATCATGTGCAGCACGGCCATCGAGTCGAGGTCCCCCACGCGGTTGTTATGAGGCAGACCGGACTGCGGACTCAGGCCCATACTGTTGCCGATCGCCGCGCCGTTGAGAATACCGGTGATCGACGAACTGCCACCGAGATGACACGACACCACCCGAAGCGGCGGGCCGTCCACCGGCGAGCCGGCGTTGTCGACGTACAGGTTGCGGGCGCGGTTGGCCACGTCTTCGCGGCCAAGCAGTTCTGCAGAGCGTTCCGCAATGAACTTGTGGCTCGCCCCGTGGAATCCCCAACGTCGCACCCCGGCCTCGTGCCAGCTTTTCGTTACGGCATAGCGGTTCGACGCCTCCGGCGCCCATTGGTAAAAGGCGGTCTCAAACAGACCCACCAGCGGCACCGCCGGCATCTTTTCCGCGAACAACCGGATGCCCCGGATGTACGGCGGATTGTGCGCCGGCGCGACGTAGTTGCAGACTTCCATCGAGTCGACCACGTCCGTCGTCAGTTCGAGGCAGCCGGTGCGGCCCTCGGCCATGATGGTTTTGAAGCCCACCGCCGCAAGGTCCGCCTCGGAGGCGATCCAGCCGCCCTCTTTCAGCTCTGCCAACACCTGCTCAATCGCCTCGGCATGGTCGGTCACCCGCTCCATGCCGCCACGGGCCAACATCTCGCCGTCGCCGCCTGCAAAATCAAACAGGCGGTACTTCATCGAGGTCGACCCTAGGTTGGCGATGAGAATTTTCACGTTGGTCAGGCCAGGCGCTTGGCAAAGCGGTTTACTTCAACCACTCGCCGAGTCCCTTGAGATCCTCGTGAGGGCGCGGGATCACCTGAACGCTGATGACTTCACCCACATCCGCGGCGGCAGCAGCACCGGCGTCGGTCGCCGCTTTCACTGCGGCCACGTCGCCACGGTAAAATCCGGTCACCAATCCACTGCCGACCTTGTCCCAGCCGGTCATCGTCACGTTCGCCGCCTTCAACGCAGCGTCGCTGGCTTCCATCAACGCGCAGAAGCCCTTGCACTCGATCATTCCAATTGCTTGTTCAGCCATGATTTTTTCTCGTTTAGGGTTTACTTGTTTGCCTTGCCTGCCGGGTTATTAAACGCCTTCAGCAGGTCCTCGTGTGGGCGCGCAATCACATGCGAGCTGACCAGCTCACCCACCCGGGCCGCGGCGTTGGTGCCTGCGTCCACGGCGGCCTTGATGCTGCCCACGTCTCCCTTGGCCAACACGGTGATGAAGCCGCCCCCGATCGGGACGGTTTTCACCAGACTCACGTTGGCTGCCTTGACCATGGCATCGCTGGCTTCAACGCTGCCAACGTATCCCTTGGTCTCGATCATTCCTAGTGCTTCACTCATGATGTTATTTATTTGGGTTTAAAAAATTGGATTACTTGACGAGCTCACACGGTGTGTCCGGCTTGAGGTTCACTGCGTTGCCCTCGTCGGTGTCGATATGCACCTCGAGTTTGAAACTCTCGTCCACGCGCACCAGCATCTCGTCGAACGTCACCGCGCACGGCCCACCGATCTTCAGCTTCATGCGGTCCCCTGCCGACACGCCGTAATGCGCTGCATCTTCCGGATGCATGTGCACGTGTCGCTCGGCGCGGATGATGCCGTCCGGCATCTCAAAGAATCCCTCCGGGCCCATCAACATACCGCCCGGTGTGCCCTCAATCTTGCCCGACTGTCGCAGCGGGATGTCGAAGCCCAGCGCGATCGCATCCGTGTAGGCCAGCTCCACCTGGTTCAATGTCCGGCACGGGCCGAGGATTCGCAGGTTGGAAATCACCCGGCTGCGCGGCCCGACAAGCGTCACCGTCTCTTTCGCGGCGAACTGCCCTTCCTGATACAGCCACTTCATCGGCGTGAGCTGATGCCCCTTGCCGAACAGCGCCTCCACCGCCTCCTGCGTGAGGTGACAGTGCCGGGCGCTGACGTTGACGACTAGCGGATTGGGCGCCTGACCGGTGGCCGGCACCGGCTTGCCCATACGCTGATAAACTGCCTGGCGAACCAAATGCTCCACCACGGCGCGATGTACTGGATTGGGTTGAACGTCCATACGAAGTCGCTCGTCGGCGGCAAAAAAGCACTCATTTGGAAATTCGTCAACAAAAAACTTGCAAAAACTTCCAAAAGTTTTCAAATTGTTTGCCCGTGCAGGCGGAAGAACGACAGTTTTTGATCGAACAACACCTTCAAAAGGTGGAATTTGCTTCGCTTGAAGAGCTTTCTGAGAAAGTCGACGTTTCGGTATCGACCGTCCGGCGAGACCTCACTTTGCTTGAAACCAAGGGGACGATCCGGCGCACTCACGGCGGTGCCCGCTTGGTCACACCAAAGTCAGACGAGTTCGCCTTCACCGCACGCGACACTCATCAATTGTCTGAGAAAGATGCGATTGGCCAAGCGGCGGCGGCATTGGTGCAGCCTAATCAGGGCGTAATCGTCGATGCTGGCACCACCGCTTATCACGTGGCCAAGCACTTGGGTGGAAAGGCGTCCCATATCATCACGAACTCACTGCCGGTCGCGAACCACTTTGGCTCTGACAACAGCGTCGAGGTGCTGGTGACGGGAGGCGTGATTTATCCGAGGCTCGGAGTGCTGGTCGGCCCACTCGCCGTGGAGTCCCTCTCGAAGATGCATGCAGATGTCGCGATCATGAGCGGAGGCGGGATCACGATGGACGGCATCACCAACTCCCACGCGCTACTCATTGATATTCAGCGGGCGATGTTGCAGTCCGCACAACGGATCATTTTCTGCCTCGACCACACCAAGTTCAATCGCCGCTCTGTCTCCCCTCTTTGCGAACTTGATGCCATCGACACCATCGTCACCGATGCCCAAGCGCCGGCCGATCTCGTCGATCAGTTAAGGCAAACCAACACCCAAGTCGTCATCGCCAGCTAACACCGCTTGGCCAAGCGCTTGGCTTTTACCTGTTAACCTTTGCAGGATTCTAATACCTGAGTAGCCCGGCGATGCCGCCGAGCTGATGCAACTCTTCGATCCGATCACAAAACTCTATACTGGCACTCGACTGAGTCAGCAACTCAACCAACTCGTTCACAAGCCCAACCTCATAAAGATCAGCGGAGTTGCACTTTTCACATTGGGTGAGGTGAATTTGCAGGTGGTCACACTTTCTACATCGTGCACCTGAAACGCTCAGGGTCTTTTCAACGATCACCGAGTCCAGCCTTCCGCTCTCGGCATAATCGATCACCTCACTGAGCAGCGGGAGCCGCGGGGGCCG
>JAPPPH010000198.1 GCA_028817635.1 Verrucomicrobiales bacterium
CGGCAGGCCAAAAAACTCTCCTCTGTAAAACCGAACGCCTCGCCGGGAACCGACCGCGTCACGCTCACGGCGAAATTCCCGCCGGACACCATCGTCCGATTGGAAACAAGTAACGACCTCCAACAATGGATCGTAGCTCAAAATATTGATGACCACGATGGGACCGTCACTCTGCCCGTGGACACACGCGCAACGCAGGCGCAGTTTTTCCGCCTGCGCTTCAGCGATTAGACGCCCTCCCCATGCGGTTGTTCGACGCACACAATCATTTACAGGACAACCGCCTCCCCGACGACACGGCTTCAATGATGGCCGAATGCACGGAAGCCGGACTGGTGCGAATGGTCGTCAATGGCACTCATGAAGCCGACTGGGAACGGGTCGCCGATCTGGCCAAGCGACACGACTGTGTTCTCCCCAGCTTCGGGTTACACCCGTGGTTTGTCCATGAGCGATCGGCAGACTGGCTGGCTAGGCTCGTGCAACACCTCGACGCTTGGCCAAGCGCAGTGGGCGAGATTGGACTCGACCGCTGGAAACCCGGACTTCCCTACGATGAGCAGGAGGAGGTTTTTCTCGCGCAACTCAATCTTGCTGCGGAACGAAATCTCGCTGCCAGCATTCATTGCCTCAAGTCATGGGGCAGACTTCTCGAGTTGCTTAAGGAGAACCGGACACCGGATCGTGGATTTTTGCTCCATAGCTACGGTGGCCCGGCTGAGATGGTCGAGCCGCTGGCCAATCTCGGCGCCTACTTTGGCTTTCCCGGGTACTTCGCCCATGAGCGAAAAAAACGGCAACGCGAGGTGTTCCGGCGTGTGCCCGCCGATCGGCTGTTGATCGAGACCGATGCCCCGGATCAGGCGCTGCCGGGAGAGCGCGTTACCCATCCGCTTGACCAAGGGCTCAATCACCCGGCTAACATCGCCGCCGTGTACAGGGCCGCCGCCGAGGCGCTTGGCCAAGCGCCTGAGTCATTGGCCAATCAGGTGGAGGAAAATTTCCTTCGGCTTTTCAGTGAGTGACTCATCCATGTCTCGCGACCAGTTCGCGGGCTTTTTGGATCAGGCGCCAGTCCTCTATGAGGTTGCCGAACTTGAAATCCGGAAGGCCACTCTGCGCTTGGCCAAGCAGCTCGCCGGGGCCGCGCTGGCGCAGGTCTTCCTCAGCCAACTCAAAGCCGTCGCTGCTTTTTTCCATCACGGCCAACCGGTGTTGCCCCTCCTCGGTAGCATCCTCAGCAACGAGTATGCAAAACGACTCGTGCGTGCCGCGACCGATGCGCCCCCGGAGTTGGTGCAACTGTGCCAACCCGAACCGGTCTGCGTTTTCGATCAACATGACCGTGGCGTTGGGGATATCCACGCCCACCTCGATCACGCTGGTGGATAACAAAGCCTTGATCTCACCGGATAAAAAACCACCGATTACGGACTCTTTCTCGTCCGATTTTAGCCGGCCATGCATCAGGCCGACGATGTGAGGCGCGAGTTGTTCCTGCACAGCTTCAAACTCCTGATTGACCGCCTTCAAGTTACCGCTGCCCTGATCATCCACGCGCGGGTAGACGATATATGCCTGCCGGCCCTCGGCGATTTTTTCGCGAATGAATCCCCACACCTTTGGCAGGCTTTCCGGAGTGCGGACGAACGTCCTCACGCGGCCCCGGCCAGGCGGCAGTTCGTCGATCACGGAGCAATCAAGATCCCCGTAAACAGTCAAACCGAGTGTGCGCGGAATCGGCGTGGCGGTCATCACCAACACGTGCGGGTAGCGTCCCTTTTTCACCAATTTCTTCCGCTGCTCCACACCGAATTTGTGTTGTTCATCGATGATGGCGAGCCCGATATTCTCAAGCGCAAACCCCTCCTCCACCAAGGCGTGTGTCCCGACCACGACCGGCGGCAGTGCTTCGTCGTCCATGCCCAGTTCGCGCTGGGCGGGGTCGATTTCGCCCAGTGTTTTTTTGCTGCCGGTGTGCAGGTGAACCGTGATGCCCAGCGGCGAAAACCAGTTCCCAAAAACACGGTAATGCTGCTCCGCCAAAATCTCGGTCGGCGCGAGCACCACCGCGCTAAACCCGCTCTCGATCGCCCGCAACGCGGCGCAGGCGGCCACCGCGGTTTTCCCGGAACCGACATCCCCCTGCAGGAGGCGACGCATCGGAAACGACCCGGCCATGTCGAGGGAGACATCCCCCCATGCCCGTTGCTGCGACCCGGTCAGGTTGAATCCCAGACTCTCGATAAACGGCTTCACCAGCCGATCGTCCCCGGTGCAGTCGAGCGCCTGGATCGTCGATCGAAACCGTTTTCGTTTTTCCTGAATTTGAATTTGGAACCGGATGAACTCCTCCAGCGCCAGGCGTTCCCGCGCCATCTCCGTCTGTTCGAGATCTTCCGGGAAATGTACCGCCTTGAATGCGTCAGGAAGCGGGAGCCAGTGACTGTCGTCACCGGCCAGCCATGATTCACGTTCATCGATCATCTGCCCCGCGTATCCCTCCACCGCGCGCCACATGACTGCCCGCAGCCACCGCTGCTTGATGCCCTCGGTCAACCGGTACACCGGCACAACACGCTTGAGGTGAATGAACTCCTCCCCCTCCTCCGCCACCTCAGCCTCGGGATGATCCATCGAGCGGGGTTTCTCGGAGGATAGTTTGCCATGAACGTGAACCGTGTCGCCGGTTTTGTAGTAGCGATTCATGTACGGCATGTTCCACCAGCGGCAGTGCAGTCGTGCCGTGCCGTCGTCGATGATGAACTCAAACAGACTACGGCCGCCACGCATGCGCTTGACGCCGGATGCCACGATCGGGCCAGCGACTGTGGCGATGTCACCCTTGGCCAGGCGCTTGATCTCGTGCGGTTGGTTCCGATCCTCATAGCGCTTGGGGCCATGCCAAAGCAGATCCCCGATTGTGCGGATACCCAGCTTGGCCAAGCGCGACGCCCGTTCGCCCCCCACGCCCCCAAGGGAGGCAACAGGCTGGTCGATGGGATGCGGTGGCGACTCGGACACTGGCGCGAGTCTACCGGCAACACCGCGCTTGGCCAAGCCGTGCCGGTTTGCCTTTCGCTTGGCCAAGCGGAGTCGTACACTGCGCCGCCGATGTCGCGCGATCTCGAGCCCAAATTTGATCATCTCTGGAAGGAGTACACCGGTGTGTTCATGGTGATGGACGACCTGACGCTCGCGCGCTGGATGGCCCAGACACTGGGGCAATTCGCCGGGCGGGTTTGGCGGCTCTCCCATCCCCTGCTGTTGACCTACGAACTGGCGGCCCGCGCCGCACACGACCGGCAAATCTGGCTCAAGGGCATGGGTATCGTGCCAGCAGACTACATCCCCGCCGAATGTTGCCGTGCACCGCTGTTCCCCGTGCTCTCGCGGGATGTCGCAGAGGTAGGCCTTGTCTGCAAACACTGCGGCGAAGCCTGCGTCCACCCGGAGGGTCTCCCGGTGGAAATGAAATCCGCCCTCATCGAATGGGCGGAAAAGTACGAAAAGGTCCACGCGGTCGCCCACTGGGAAGAGGACGGCATAAAACTCCCCCACGACTACGACAGGCAACTCGAAAAAGCAGCGATTAAGGCGGAAAAATACCTGCTCGAGAACGGGGACAAGCTCGCGCTGGACCTGCTGGACTATTATCCGGCAGTCGCTTGGGAGGATCAGGACGAATGCCTCGCGGTGCGCCCCGAGGATTTGTGCGTCAGTTAACCCGGGTTAAACCTGATCCTTTTGGTCGGGAAATTTCTCCTTGATCGTCCGCACCAAGCGCTGTTCATCGGCCGGCTCCATCTTGCGGCGGGGAATCCGGCGGCGCACCCCGTCCAACAATTCCAGCCAATCTTCAAGGTCCGGGTCGGGGTAGT
>JAPPPH010000254.1 GCA_028817635.1 Verrucomicrobiales bacterium
CAAAAGGCATTCGCAAAATTGCGTCCTGCCGACGACGAAAAACTCAAACAGTACACCGATGCGCTGGCCGCCGAGCGCGACCCTTCAGCCGGACAAAAGGTTTTCAGCCAGCATTGCGCCACCTGCCACAAGGCACACGATATTGGCTTCGCCGTTGGGCCGGATCTCACCTCAGAGTTTCGCCGCGCGGAGGAGACGATCGTGCACGACATCCTCGCGCCAAGCGCAACCATTGTCGGCGGGTATGAGACCTACACCGTCGAGACCCGGGACGGCCGCGTCCTGAGCGGCGTGCTCGCCGGGGAATCTGCCAGCAGCCTCACGCTCAACCTACCCGACGGTGTGCAACTGGATGTGTTGCGAAAGGACATAAAATCCATCAGATCACTGGACGTGTCGCTCATGCCGGAGTCGCTTGGGATCGTGTTGAAGCCGCAGGATGTTGCGAACGTCATCGCATGGCTGCGTCGCCCTCCCATCCGTCGGGTTTTGTTTGAGGACGATCCGGAGATTCTCAAATGGCTCAACGAAGGCGGAGGCACAGCCTCAATCGACACCGGCGAGAAGGCGAGCGGTCGCGCCTCGTTGAAAATCACCCCGCTGCAGAAATACTCCGCACGGATCCCCAACTGGTCGTTCAAGATTCGCGAGAACCCCGGCCCCGGTGAATTTCGGTATCTACGGCTCGCATGGAAGGCGCCCGACGCGGACGGTGTGATGCTGGAGATTTCGGATAACGGAAATTGGCCTGAGCCCAATGATCCCAAGCGCAGATATTACAGCGGCAAAAATACGTCCAAGTGGAAAGCGACCCAGATTTCCAGCGAAACTCCCGGAGAGTGGACGGTTGTCACGCGGGATATGTGGAAGGAATTTGGGGATTTCACCCTTACCGGCATCGCCCCCACCGCGCTCGGCGGCCCGGCTTGGTTCGACAAGATTGAGCTGCTGCGCGCAACCCCGTAGTGCTTGGCCAAGCGGGTTTGATCGTGCGCGCCAGCGTCATGGAGTGCCGCACTCCATGACGCTGGCGCGATGTGATAATGCACTTCTGACGACGTTCAGGACGGCTGGGACAGCCGTCCCTACCCGCGCTTGGCCAAGCGCTTGGCTTACTTTTCGTACAGGACGGTGATCAGCACATCGGAGGAGACGCCGATGTTGCCCTGCAGTGATGACCCGCTTTTGGCCGAGGGATTGTAGCTTTGAGACGCGATGCTGCTGTTGATCTGCAGAATTTTCACCCCTTCACTCTCTGCCCAGTCGTTGATCTGCTGCTCGAGGCGATCCAACTCGCATTCGAGTCCCTTGAAAAGTTTAACGCGTTGCATGAAATTTACTCCCGTTCCATCAATAGGTTGCCGGTGTTATCCTGATCGACGATGTGCAGTTGAAATGGAGGGGAAAGTTTACTGTCGGCACTGCGCATCCGGATGGCGTTGTATTCGTAATCGAACTTGAAATGATAGTTGATCACCTGCGTGCCGTCCGGGATCGGCACAACCGTTTCCCACCGACCCTTGGTCAACTGGGTTCGGCGCATCGGAAATGCCTGATTGTTGAAGATCACCAGTGGCCTCATCGACCCCCGATCCAGCGTGCGCTGGTTGCTCTTGAACATCGCCTCGATGGGGTACAACCCGGTGGTGGTTCGGGGAAGTTTTTTTGGCGTCAGGTTGGTGATCGTGCTCGTGGTACAACCCACCAGCAGGAAACTTAGCGCAACTATAAAACCAAACCACCTCATCAACAACGGGCCAGAGATTGCGACATCTCGCCGCTGCTTGTAAAGCGCACAATGACTCACCAAGCGTGAGTCAGGAAAAACAGGATCAAAAACAAGGCAACAATCACCCAGATGATGTTCAGACTTTTCCCGTGAGGCCGGCCGCCATCCCCAAATTCACGCGCCACAAAGTCATCGTAATCGAACTCGTCCTCCTCGAGATGCGTTGATTCGTAGCCGGCCTCATCTGCCCAGCCTGTCTTGTCGCAGGCGCCACACTCCGGACAGGCCTTCGCGTTAGGGGGGACATCCGCGCCACAATTGGGACATTCATCTGGCGACATCGCTTGGCGGTGATTAACGGCTAGTTTTTCTCCGAACGCCCCACCGGCATTCGGCCGACCCAGCCCGGTCTGGCCCGAAACGCACCCTCCTCCAACGCCACCGGGTCGACACTCCAAATCGAGGCCAGCAGCGGCAACTGCTCCACATTCTGTCGAACCGTCTCCCAAAGCTGGAAGGCACCCTCGTCGTCGTCCGAGAAATAGTCGAAACACTGCATCCCGCTTTTCTGCTCGGCGAGAGTGGTTTCCCCCTGATTCCAAGTGGTCTCCCCAGTCCAGACATACGCCCGTGCCACCTGCCTCTCGATCACCTTCACCCAGGCGTGGTGACCGAGCGTGGGGTTGCCGTGGAAATATTGGACATGCCCCACCCGCTCGCTGGTCTCATTTAAAAATCGAAAACACCGGTCGATATCCGACTCCGGGTTTGGCAGACGATCCCCCAACACAACCACCCAGCCGTTCACCGGTGGAGACACAAATAATTGATCCGCAGTCAACCCGGTGAGGGCATTGCCACTCGCACAGGGTTGCAGCCCTTCAAGCCCCATCGACCGGGCCACATCTTCCGGGTTGCGGGACTTGATCGCCAGCCACGTTCGCGGCCGAGCCATCACCATCGGCGCAAGGCGCTGCCGCACACTTTGCGCAAAAGTGATTTCGTCCAACTGCAACTGCCGGGCACGTCGGCGTCCCAACGCATAAAACAGCGCCGCAATCGCCCATACCAAAACAAACGGGCCAAGGATGAGAATCGTCGTCATCATTGGAAAAAGAAATATTGCACCGCTTGGCCAAGCGGGGCAAGCGGCGTTTAGCTTTTCAGCGAAACCCACTTGAATCTGAAATCTGAAAACTTGAAACTCCCCCCAGCACATGACGATCATCACCGACGAACGTTGCACCACCTACCACAGCCCCGGGCACCCGGAGCGACCGTTCCGCGTGGCCGGCACGGTCAAAAAACTAAAGGCCCAAATGGACATCAAAATCGACTGGGCCAAGCCGGAGCCGGCCCCACTCGAAAAAGTGCTGCGGGCGCACACAAAAAATCATTTCCAGCGCCTCGGAGAGCCGCACGACTTCGACGGCGACACCGCCTATCACGAGGGCATCCGTGATCACGCCCTGCGGGGTGCGGGCGGCGCACTCAAGGCGCTCGAGCTGGCCAAGGCCGGCAAACCTCACTTCAGCCTGCTGCGTCCGCCCGGTCATCACGCGACCAAGGAGCGCGCGATGGGATTCTGCTACCTCGGCTCGGTGGCCATCGCCGCGCTCGAGGCCAAGGCC
Organism: Verrucomicrobiales bacterium; assembly: GCA_028817635.1. Taxonomy (GTDB): domain Bacteria; phylum Verrucomicrobiota; class Verrucomicrobiia; order Limisphaerales; family UBA1096; genus UBA1096. The sequence continues at coordinate 3,361 of JAPPPH010000254.1, forward strand.
GCCGGAGCCAAGCGGGTGGCGGTGTTTGATTTTGACGTCCACCACGGCAACGGCACAGAGGATATCTTGGCCAAGCGCGACGGCTTGGCCTTCTTCTCCCTCCACCAACACCCGGCCTACCCCGGTACCGGCACCAAGTCGTTCGACAACTGCCACAACTACACCGTTCGCCCCGGTCTGCCGCGTGAGGATTATCGAAAGACTGCGGAGAAAGCCGTGGCCGAGCTCAAGGCGTTCAAGCCGGATGTTGTCATCGCCTCTGCCGGTTTTGACGCCTACGCCGGCGACCCGCTCTGTAACCAAAAACTCAGCGCCGAGGACTTTCGTTGGTTCGGCAAAACACTCGCCGGACTCGGCGTGCCGTTGGCCAACGCCATGGAGGGCGGCTACAGTGACGACCTCCCGGATCTCATCACCGCCTATCTCGAGGGCCTGCTCGGCAAATAGAATTCAGTCGTTTTCCGACTCCGGCCCAATTACATTCCCGACGTGGCACACTAGTTCAAATTCGTCCGCAC
>JAPPPH010000461.1 GCA_028817635.1 Verrucomicrobiales bacterium
ATGTCATCTACCGTGCGAGTACCCCCCCGGACAGTTAACGGCATAAAGCATCGACTCGCCACCCGTTCCATCACATCGACCATCGTATCGCGACCATGTGCGCTGGCCGTGATATCGAAAAACACCATCTCATCCGCGCCCTGTTCATCGTAACGAACGGCCAACTCCACGGGATCACCAACGTTTCGCAAGCCACCCTCCTCCGCACGACCAAATTGCACACCGCGTGTCACGGCACCATCGTGCACGTCCAGACAGGGAATGACTCGTTTCGCCAACATGAAAACAAAAACCCGGCGACTAATGCCGCCGGGAAATGAAATATCCTTAATCCGCCCGCCATTCAAGTTTGGCGAACGTGACCGGTGAGAATTAAGATGCCGTAAACTTGCCCTTGTTGTTCTTGAAGAGCTTCTTGTTCGTATAGAGCAACACCCGAATGGAATTCATCGGGTTTTTGCCACCGAACTTGTGCCCAGCCTTCTTAGCCGCCTCGAATATTTGCTTGGCGTCCAAGGCTTTGCCCTTGGTTACCTGTAAAACCACATCTTTTAGTGTGGTCTTATTCTTGGCGCGCTTGGCCGGTGCTTTTTTAGCAGCCTTCTTCACCGCTTTTTCCGCGACCTTTTTGGCCGCTTTTTTTACGGCCTTCTTAGCCGCTTTTTTCGCAGCCGGCTTGGCGGCCTTTTTCTTACCTGCTGGGCGACCCCGACGCTTGGCCGGAGCGGCTTTCGCTGAACCGCCCAATGCGGCATCGATTTCAGCCAAACGCTTTTCAGCGTCCGCAACGGTCGCTTGCGCAGCATTCAAGGCCTTCTGCAATGAAGCCCTTTCACTTTGCAACGCGGCGACTGCCTGCTGATATTCCTTAACGTTGTCTTTGCTCATTTATTATAGGGTTAATGCGCCGAATCTTGGCGCGAGGGCGAAAAGTACTATATTATAACCCCTTGGCAAGCGGTATTATTAGATATTTCAAACGAGAACTACCGCCTGGCAACGTGTAGACTCATGGTTCCGAGCATAATATTAGTCACATCAACGGAAGAAAACCCAATTCCGGAAAGCATAGCTCTTACCCCGTTCTGAGCTGGGTACCTTTCTAGTGAATCAAGAATATAACCATAAGCAGATGCACTCCCGCAAAACAGCCAACCAAAAACAGGTAGCGCCCATTTAAGATACTGGTAGTACAATGCACGAACCATACGTAAAGGTGGCTTGCCGAAATCCAAAATAGCCAACCGCCCTCCGGGTTTTAACACCCGGTAAATTTCAACCAATCCCGCTTCATAATCGGCCAGATTTCTAAGCCCATAGGCTATGGTCACAACATCGAATTGAGCGTCATCAAATGGTAACCGGAGTGCATCTGCCTGACACAAATGCACCTTTTCACAGTTCCGCTTGGCTAAGCGTTGCTTCGCGACTTCTAACATTGGTGCGTTTATATCCACCCCTGTCACCTTTCCTCCGTGCTTGGCCAAGCGGAAAACCAAATCTCCTGTACCGCAACATATATCCAGCGCCTGCTCTGCTTGTCCCAAATCGACCGAGCGAGCCATGTTTCGCTTCCATAAACGATGAAACCCAACGCTTTGAACGTCGTTAACCAAATCATAGCGTGACGCGATGGACGCAAACAAAGCGTCCACCTTTTCGATGTGATTCTGTTGGGTTAGGGCATCTCCCACTCTTTGCCATTGTTAACATTTTCAAATCTTAACTGCGAGCGATTTCATCAAATCTGTGAATGAGGTTTGATTCCACCAGCTCCATCATGGAAAGTCGTTAGGGATGCTACCTCTGGAAGAAGTTGTCGAAAAATCACTCGCCTCGGTTACCACGCTGAAACCGGAATTGATACCCCTGTGGGAGTCCTGCCGTCGTTTTGCAGCCGAAGAGATGTACGCACAGGTTTCGCTCCCTGGATTTGACAACTCCGCAATGGACGGTTTTGCCGTAGTCAGTTCAGATTTAAAGCAAGCCTCGGAACCAACCCCGGTTACCCTTCGCTGCACTGGCGTCATCCCGGCAGGGTCTACCGCCGAACACGCCGTCTCTCGCGGGACTTGCATGAAGATTTTTACCGGATCCCCCATCCCAGCCGGAGCGGATGCCGTCATCATGCAGGAGTATTGTCAGACCAATGAATCCGGCAAATCTGTTGATTGTACAGACCAAGTGAAGCCATGGGAAAACATTCGCATGACAGGTGAAGATGTTCGCGAAGGTGAGCGTGTTCTCGCCAAAGGACAACTTATAAACGCTGGAGCGATCGGCTTGCTTGCTGCAACCGGCCACCATGAAATCAAAGTGGGACGGCGCCCAAAAGTGGCGCTCGTGGCCACCGGCAGTGAGCTGGAGGAAGCACCGCAAGAGTTAGCACCCGGCAAGATATATGATAGCAATCGCACCATGCTTGCCTCGATGATTTCAAGCATCAACGGGATACCGAAGCGTTATCCGATCGTTCGGGATGATTTGCGTGAAACCTGTTCGGTTCTGGAATCGGCATTCGCAGAGAATGATATCGTTCTAACCTCGGGTGGGGTTTCTGTTGGGGACCACGACCATGTCAAACCGGCGATCAAGGAGCTTGGAGGCACCGTTGGTTTGTGGAAGGTGGCTATCAAACCGGGCAAACCGTTTGTGCTTGGCCAAGTGAACGGCCGCCCCCTTTTCGGATTGCCAGGCAACCCTGCTTCGGCCTTGGTTACCTATCAACTAATGGTACGCCCCTCACTGTTGAAAATGCAGGGCGCTACGGAATGCCGCTTGGCCAAGCGCGCTGGAATTTTGTCTGAATCGTTTACCAACAAAGGTGACAGGCGTCACTTTGTTCGAGTGGCGATCAACCCGCTTGGCCAAGTTTCGAGTAGCGGTGGTCAGCGATCACACATGCTTCGCAGCTTGGCCAACGCCAATGCACTTCTCGATTTGCCCCCAGAAAGCCACTTAACCAAGGGCGAATCCGTCGAGGTTTTAATCATCGAGGACTAGATGAATCTCCCTCCTTTTTCAGAAGTTTCAATTTACTAATCGCCTCTTTTTTCTTCGCGTCCTCTTCCTGTATCACCTCTTCAAGTGAACGGGTAACACACTCACGAATTAATTCCGCAACGCTTTTGCCTGTCACTTTCGCGGCAGACTTTAAGGCATCCAACACCTCTGGATCCAAAACGACAATCGGCCGTTTTTTTACCTCCTTGTCCGGTGTCGGCTCTTCATCCTGCTCGTCCTCATCCATGGCTTCCCGGAATTTGTCCCGAACGAACCCCACCATTTGTTTGCCTTCAGTATTGGCAAAGGACTTCACCTCCTTAAGAAAATCTTTCGGAATCCAAGATTGTTTCTTCTGTTCCCCGCCTGCGGATGGATCTTCTGACATTTTAATTGGACATTTTTGCGATCAACCGATCGTTCAACTCACGCGCTGGGTTGTAGCCGGCCGCACCGAGTTTGGTACTTAATGCCGCAACCTCAATTAATCGGGCCAGCGTCCTGCCCGGTCTAACAGGTATGCTGATGTGGCGAACCTTTACCCCGAGAATTTTTACGTGTTCCTGATCCATCCCCAACCGGTCCACATCATCGGATTCTTTCCACGACTTCAGTGTCACCACCAAATCCATCCGCTTTTCAGTTCGGACACTTTTGGCCCCGAACATCGCGCCTACGTTTATGATCCCAATCCCCCGCACCTCCATATGATTCCGCGACAACTCGGAACTGGTCCCGATGATCTCGCGGCCATCCAGCAGGGTGACTTTCGTGATATCGTCCGATACAAGGCTGTACCCTTTTTCGATCAACTCCAGCACCGTCTCACTTTTACCGATACCGCTTTCCCCGGGAATCAACACCCCGATAC
>JAPPPH010000514.1 GCA_028817635.1 Verrucomicrobiales bacterium
CCTCGTCTACGCCCACAACGAACTGGGCCTCATCCCCAACCACATCAACCACGTCGGGCGGGCGGATGACTCAGCCATCGTTCGGGCTGTTTTGATTGAAAACGAGCGTGTGCTTTCCGAGTACGCCGAACGGCAAAACCTTGAGTGGTCGCTGATCACGGTCAAGCCGTGACCATTTCCTGCAACGCCGATACCAATTCCCGGGCGTACCCGACGTGATCCATCGACGGTGACGCCAGGAACCGTTCGCGCAAACCGGTAGCCCGTTCCGCGAGCCTCCCCGGTGCCACCGCCCAATCGGCCGCCTTGGCCACCAAGTCCTCCCGGTTCGCCGCGACAAACTCCTCCAGCCCCACACCGGCCAACAACCCCACACCCTGTCGCGACACGTAACTGTCGCCGGCCAAAGTCAGAATCGGTGTCTCCATCCAGAGACAATCACCCGTTGTTACTCCCCCGTTGTACGGAAACGGATCGAGCATCAGGTCGATCTGGTTGTGCAACTCAAGGTAGACCGGTTCCGGCCCCTTGGCCGCAAAGACCAGTTGCCGATCGTTCACGCCGTGCCGGCCGAATTTCTCGAGCAACAACCCCTCGTGCGCCGGATCGTTTCGCACCAACAAAAGTAGCCTCGATTCAGGGCATCGCTGCAGGATTTCACCCCACGCCTGCACCGCAGCCTCGCTGATCTTGGCTGGATTATTCAGGCAGCCAAAAGTGAACGGCTTTCCCTCGAGGCTGGGCAAAGCACCCGGCTCGGGGCTGGCATCCGGCGGCCCGTACACCCATGCCGTCCGCGGCATACGGTGGAGTCGTTCGACGTACAGCGACTCCGCACCGGGAGGGTCTGCCACCGCGTCGGTGATACGGTAATCCACCGAACTCAAGCCGGTCGTGTTGGGGTAGCCGAACAGAGTCGCCTGCACAGCAGCCGGTTTTTGCGCCAGCACACCCAGTCGGTTTCCCGAGGTGTGACCGGAGAAATCGAGCAGCACATCAAGCCGGTCAGAACGAATCAACTGCACCACTTCCTCGTCCGATTGTCCTGCGATGTTGTGCCAACTCTCGACCAATCCGCGATACCGCTGCTTGGCCGGCGTCTCGTCGCTCGAATTGTCGTAAACGATCGCCGTCAACAGCTCCCGGTCCAGGTGCTGCCAAACGACCGAAGCCATGCGTCCCACCGGGTGATAACGAAAATCCGCCGACAAAAATCCCACCCGCAATGGCCGCTTCCCATCGTACTCCGGTCGCTCGGGAGCACGCACCGCCTCTCCCCCAAAACGCCCGCCCCACTCACGGTGAGCCGTCGCAATCTCCTCCCGGCTGGTTCCGGAATCGTATTGCAGCGCAAAAATCAGGTTGCTGTGTGTCGCCGGGGCGTCGGGAAAAATCGTGAGCGACTGCCGGTAGCAATCGATCGCCCGGCCGGACTCCCCCAAATCCAGCCACGCGTTGCCGAGGTTCGAGAGAATAAACGGATCAGCCGGACGCAACTTCAGCGCGCGACCGTACGCCTCAACCGCCTCGCCGGTACGACTGAGGGCACGCAAGACGTTGCCCAGCCGAATGTGCCCGCGAACCAGCGTCGAATCCAACGCGACAGCTTGTTCCAATTGGCCAAGCGCCTCGGCGTCGCGACCGGTGTCGATCAGCGCTTGGCCAAGCGCCAGCCGTGCCGAGGCATCATCGGGGCGAAGGTCGATGCAACGCCGAAGACAGGACACCGCCTCGACAGCCCGGCCGTTGGCCAAGTGCTCTTCTCCCTCGCGGAGTTGCTGATCGAATAAAACGGGATCCATCGGCACGCCGCGCCGACTTCAAATCAGTTCGGCGGACGTGTCAACGGCTTGGCCAAGCGCTTGGCCAAGTTTAGAGGCGGGTCTTGTTCGAGATTTTCCAGATGTGCCCGTTGCTGCGGACGAACAATGCCCCGTTGGAAACCGCCGGTGAACACTGAATCATCTCGCCCAGATCCATTTTGCCGACGACGTTGCCTTCCGGCGCAGTCAAATCCACCACCTGCGCAAGCCCTTCTTCGCTAAAGACATACATGTGGTTGTCCGCCACCACCGGCGAGCCACCGAACGGCCCGTCGAGCCGCAACTGCCACAGCCGGTTGCCGCTGTCGACATCCGCACAGGCCAGCACGCCGGCGTTGTTGAGGCTGTAGACCTTGCGCCCATGCACAAGCGGACTGGCCGTGCCGGGACGCAACCGACCGGAACGCCACTTTTGCTCGAACGACTTACCGTCCGCGCCGAGCTTGAGCGCCGTCAACCCATGCGACGGCACAAACAACATATCCCCCTCCAACGCGCTCGACGGAATCGTGGCGGCACCATCAGCGTAGTGCCACTCAACCTTGCCGCTGGCCGGGTTGACTGCGTGAATGCCCTTGCCGGACTGCAGGAGCACCTGCTCCCGGCCGGCCTTGTCACGCCGCACCGTGGCCGTGGTCCAGTTCGCAGATTTCGGCCGGGCATTTTTCCAGAGAGTGCCACCCGTGCCCTTGTTCAACCCGGCTACGAACGACTCGCCGTCATTCTCCACCTGAGCCACCAGCACATCCCCGGCCAATACCAGCGACGACGCCATACCCAGACTGTTGCGTGCGTTCGGGTAGTCCACCGTCAGGCCACGCAGCCACTTCAGGTTTCCGTCGAGGTCGAGGCAAAACAGATCGTTCGAGGAAAAGATGGCATACAGCAACTTACCGTCAGTCACCGGCGTGGGCGCCGCCACGCTCGTTTTCTTGTGACACATCGTGCTGCCCATCACCCAGAATTGACGCTTCCAAATCACCGATCCATCAGCCGAGTTCAGGCAGAGGATCTGCAAACGATCCTGCCGTGTGCCGCCACTGGCCGTGACAAAAACGCGGTTACCCACCACCAGCGGGCTGGACAGCCCTTTGCCCGGCAGCGCTGTTTTCCAGGCAACATGTTTTTCCGCACTGAGCTTCACCGGCAGGCCAACCTCGTCGGACACACCGTTGCCCAGCGGCCCACGAAACCCGGTCCAGTCCCCGGCAAACAAACCCGCGGCCGAACCGGCCAACGCGATGATCATCAATTGTTTTTTCATTCTTCTAAAATTACTTGGCTGCAACCTCGGCGTTCTTTTTCGGCAGCGAATGGATCGCCGTGCCGGTGGCATCGCACACCCGCAACTGGAACTGCCACTGCACCGTCCACTCCTCCTTCTGCTCGTTTTGGCAGGCCTTCACGAGGATGGTGTTGGCGCCCTTGCGCAACTGCACCGGCAGCTTGTACTGGTCGATCCGCATGCCACGATGATACTCGTCACGACCAAAAACCAACTCACCGTTCAGCCAGATTTTCCATGCATTCTTGCAGCCCAACCGCAATTCCGCAGGCCGATCGGAGGCCGATATGAACTCCGTCTGTGCGTATCCGGTGACCTCCTTCAAAGCCCCGTAAGGTTCATTAAAATCGACCATGCCATACTCGTCATCCGTGGAATATTTCTTCCAGCCAACCTTCCCTTCGAGCCCCGCATACTCCGCGCCCAGCCCCGCGTCCTGCTCCGGGCCAAACACCTCGGCAAACCCGGCGCGGCCCTTATTGTGGAACGGCCCCACCACATCCCAGTCGATCAGAAAACCAAAGTGGCGCGTCAGGTCGACCTTGCGGCCAAGTTCCCGCAGTTCAGCCGAGATGCGCTGAATCTGATCCAGATCTCGAGCCGCATCGAGTGCCTGCCGGTAAAGCAGCACCGCCCCCGGTTTGTTGTCCGCCTTGGCCAAGCCCTCCGCCTGGCCAAGCAGGCGAGTCACCGCCAACCGTCTCAAAAACACAAGGGGATCGCTGAGCAGACCGGGCACCACCCGCGCCCCCCCCTTGGCATA
>JAPPPH010000310.1:0-1757 GCA_028817635.1 Verrucomicrobiales bacterium
GTGCCGATGCCCGAAGGCGACCGGAAGCCGCCGGAGATAGGTGCCCACGAGCCGTCGGGCTTCACACGCAGGCTCCAGCCCCGCCATTGATTGTTAGGGTTGGGGCCCTTGCCGATGGAGCAGTTGAGCGCCACCCACAAGTTACCCACACCATCGACGGCCGGCCCGTATGCGTACTCGTGGTAATTGCCTGTCACCCCCCAGCCCTTGGCGTGCGTGAGATATTCGTCGGCACTCCCGTCGGAATCCGTATCGCGCAGCCGCGTCAGTTCGCTGCGTTGCACGGTGTAGAGATCGCCATTTTGCAGCGCGAGCCCGAGCGGTTCGTGCAGGCCGCTGGCAAACCGTTTGTAAACCGGCTGGCCGGTCGAGAGCTTCTCGGCAATCCACACCTCGCCTTTCCGAATCGCAATCGCCATCCGGTCTCCCGGCAGTGCTGCCATGCCGCTGACCTCGAGCTTCAAATCCTTGGGGAAGGGGACGGTGGTGAGTTTGTAATAATCCTTTTCGGCGGCGTTTGCATTGAACCCCAGCGACACAGAGAGCACAGAGATGATGAGTTTAAAAAACCTAAGTGCGCTCTGTGTCGCTGGGGTGAACATTCGGTTTACCATGACAACTGCACCTCCAAAACGGTGTTGTCGTTTGTTTTCAAATCAATAGGCGCGATCAGTTCGGCCTTCCCATTGATGTTTCGCACGTGCGCGGTCGGGGCGATGAGGGTGAGTTTGTTTGCGCCGATCCACACGCCACGTTCGCTGGTGAGAAACTCGTTGGCCACCGCCAGTCGCACCCAGAGTTTTCCTTCGCCGGCGCTGAACTCCATCCGCCGACGCAGGCCATCGTCTTTGGGGGAAAGTGTGTCGGTGATGTCAGTCTTGCCATGGCGATAGAGCAGGGTCGGCGTGCCGTCCTTGGCCAAGCGGTAGCCGCGGAATTGCAGTCCACCTTCGGGCCACGGTTTGCCTTCCTGCAGCCGACCGACGGCTGGGCCGGTGGGGAGCTGAATGATATCTGTGCCAAGCGGCTTGGCCAGCGGGGTGAAGCGGTCGTCCCATGTGCTCTCGGCATCGAGAAATATCCCGCGCCACAGGGTCGTCCAGCCGACGGCCTCGGAATCAAACGCTGCATGTATCCCGACGGGAAAGCCAATGGCTATCGCATGTGTGCCGGCGCCTTCCATGAAGGTGCGAAACACGATGGGTCGTTTGTCCGGCTTCAGCTCGAAGCCGCCCTTCTTTTCCAAGCCTTCCGGCAGGCGGGTTTGCTCCAGCTCATTGAGATACACCCACAAGCTGTCAATCTGGCGTTCGGTATTGCGGCCCAAGATGGGGCTGATGGCTTTGCCTTCGGGCCAGAACGACGGCATGCGCGTACCGGGACGAAAGGCAGCGGGGTTGATCAGATAATCGCGAAACCATTCAGGCCGCAGTCGCTCGGGCGCATTGGCCAAATCGAGCGCCTGGATGCCAAGCGATTTATGGCCGGCAAGTTGATGGCAGGTAATGCAATTGAGCCCTTTAACGCCCATCAAATCGCGGCCGTGTTTGTTGCGGCCCACTTTGTTTTCGCTTCCGTGCCGCGGGGTGGGTTTCACATCGGCGCGGGCATCGGCCGCGGCGAGTAGCTGCGACAACTGCTTAGCGTGCGCTTCGCCGAAATCAGGCATACGCGTGGCGAGGTAGGGGCGCACGGCACCATCGCCGCGCAACACCTGATGCATTGCCGGCTCGGTGAGCTTGGCCCCGACGCCCGTG
>JAPPPH010000310.1:1926-3867 GCA_028817635.1 Verrucomicrobiales bacterium
TGGCCTGCAGGGCGGCGGTGATGGCGGCGCGTTGGGCGGCGTTCAGGTGAAAGTGCGGCACGCTGGCGGTGGGCTTGGGAGCGAGACAGCCGCGCTGGGGGTTCACCTCGGCCAACGGCTTGGCCAAGGCCGGCTGCACATTGAGCTTGGGCGATTGATGGCAGTTGGCGCAGCGTAGGGATTGGTAGAGTTTGGCACCTTCCCGCTGGAGCTTGAGGGCAGCGGATCCGCGGCTCAGGCCGTGGAGATCGAGCGGCTCGAGGCGAGCGCGCAAGTAGGCGGAGAGATGGGCCGCTTCCTGTTCGCTCATGGGCACGCGCGGCATGCGACCGGCGGGGCGGCTGTGGAGGGGATCGCGCAGAAATTTGATGAGGTTGGCGTGCGTGTACTTGGCGCGGAGTTCGCCGAGGGGAATGTCGCGGCCGTTGTCCTGCGCATCCGGAGCGTGGCAATGGGCGCAGCCAAGGGAGCGGTACAGTTTCTTGCCCTCGACAGGGTTGCCAATCATGGCAGCTTCCGGCCCATTGCTGGGCGACAGCGTCATGAGATAATGCCGCAGGGCCTCAACGGCTTCGGATTTTTTCTTCGCATCCAAACCATGTAGTAGATCCGGCATGAGCGTGCCGGGCTTGAGTTTCTGCGGATCCAGCAGCCAATGGCGAATCCAGCCGGCATGGGCGGGATTTTGGTGGGTAAACAGGATGGGCGCCGGGCGGTGTTGGAAGCGCTGGCCTTGATCCTCGGCAGCGGCATGGCAGGCGACGCAGTTCAGTTCGGTAATGAGTACTTCGCCCGCAGTCACCTGTTGCGCCGGTGTGTCGCGCGGGAACCGTTCAAAGCCGGGAACCACCGGTTGCGCCACCGCAAGAAGCGGCAGGCACAACGCAATGATCGCCGCGATGCGCATCAGGCCTGGGCGTCGCGGGCTTCATCGACGAAGATGACGAGAAATTGACGACGGAAAAAGACGTTCATTGCGTGAGGATTCTGCGACCGTTTTCCAGAAAAGGCACGCCCAAGTGCATCGGCTCGGTTTCGCCCGGGCGCCGGAGGATTTCCGGAGAATATTGGGTGACGTACGCACGGCGCATTTGATCGGTGGTGTTCGGGCCGCTGCGATGAAAGCTGAGCGAACTGAACACCGCCACGCTACCCGCGGGCACAATCACCGGCACACCGGGTGCCTCACCGAAATAACCGGCCTTGTCACCAGTAGCGTCATCGCGCACATGCTCGACCAATGTTCGGATGCCGATGTGCGAAAAAGGCATCACGTACGCAGTGCCGTTGGCAAGGCTCATGTCGTCCACCGCCGTCCAGCATGTGATGTAGGGCGTGTGGGGAAAACCGAGGTAACCGCTGTCCTGATGCCACGAGAACGCCATGCCTTGTTCAGCGGCTTTGACGACGTATTGATCGTAAAAGAGAAACGCCGTGTTACCGAGGGTTGCGCGACAAATTTCAGCCATCAACTCGCTGAACACAAACTCGCCCAGTCGCGGCGCTCGATCGTATTGCTTGGCGATGTGGTAGCGTTTGTGGCGGTGGCTAATGTGGATGTGATCAGTGCCCAGCCGATCCATCTCCGCATGCATCGCGTCGATCAGGTGATCGCACGCCTCGCGTAGAATCGTCAACTGCTCCCCTGACACAGCGCGTTCGAGGATGAAGTATCCCTCATCACGAAACTGCGCCTGTTGTTCCTCGGTGATGCACGGCATGCTGTTTTGAGGGGTTTTCAAACCGAAAACAAATCGTTGGAAACCATTGGAAAAATTGGTGGATTCCGTCAATACAAAGTACAGAAAACATCACCGTCCCTCATCCGATGAAATCGTTGTGATTCATCAATTTACTATTGACCACCAATTTTTGGATTTAGCCATGGAGTTCTCCCATAGTACCAAGAATAAGCAAACATTGATACTACATGCCCATCAA
>JAPPPH010000331.1 GCA_028817635.1 Verrucomicrobiales bacterium
TCGGCGGATCCGGCGGCGTTCGTGCCAGTTTGCCACGAAGCAAATCCAGAGGCTGAAACCGTTGTCGCCGCGTCGCTTGGCCAAGCGCTGGAGCAGTGCGCCGACGAGCCGTTCGTGGTTGTGACCGGCTCATTTTACCTCGTTGGCGAGGCAATGGAGCGGCTCGGCGTGTCACCCACGCCCACCGAGTCGGAGCGCCTGCTCAACGACTGGGGCGCCCCCGGAACGCTTGGCCAAGGCGGATGACTGCCTGATTTTTTTGGTCGAGGCTGAAAAATGGGTTCGCCACGCGCCGTCGCTTGGCCAAGACTGCCCGGCCAGCAATATGAAAAGGACGTTCTCAATCCTCCTCGGTGCGGCACTGGCCGGCATCGTTTCGACCCCGCAGGCCGCCAACATCGGCTCCAAGGCGCCCCAGCTGCAGATCGAGCACTGGGTCAAGGGCAAGCCGGTCGACCTAGCCAAGGCGGATGACAAGAAGATTCACGTCATCGAGTTTTGGGCGACGTGGTGCGGGCCGTGCCGCGACAGCATCCCGCACCTGACCAAGCTGCAGGAAAAATACAAGGGCAAGGGCGTGACCGTGATCGGCATCACCGACGAACCCAAAGCCACCGTCGAGCGATTCGTCAAGCGACAGAAAAAACAGATGGAATACACCGTCGCCATAGAAAAGGGCGACACCATGTCGCAGGCCTACATGCGCGCCTTTGGCCAAACCGGCATCCCGGCGACGTTTGTGGTCGATCAGCAGGATCGCATCGTCTGGGTCGGCCACCCGAAAAGCGGGCTCGACGACGTGATCGACCGGCTGGTGAAGGGCACCTTCGACCTCGAGGATGAGATCGCCAAGGAGAAGGCACAGATTCGGTTGCAACAACTCTCCGTCGAATATTGGGAGCGCCTCGTCGAGGGCCGCAAGGGGGATGAGACTCGGAAGATCGGCAACGAGCTGTTGAGCCTTGTGAAGGACAACGCCGAGGTGTCGTGCAACATCGCGTGGGCGGTGTTGACTGATGAGAACGTGAAGTACCGTGACCTGGAGTTTGCCCGCGCAGCCGCCAAGGCAGCCTACGATCTCACCGAGGGTGAGCACCCGCAGGTCATCGACACCTACGCGCTGTCGTTGTTCGAGAGCGGCAAAGTCGACGAGGCGATCAAGCTGCAAAAGAAGGCGCTCAGCCTCGCCCGCGACCAGCAGGAAACCGTACAGCTCCAAAAATCGCTCGATCGCTTTCAGGCAAAAGCCGGAAAGAGCGAGCAGTAAACAAATCCAAGTACATCGCACCGGCTTGACGCGCGGGAGCGTAAAGGGAAGGATGACGCCCGCAATCCGCACGCAACGTCATGATTAGTAACCCATCTATTCCGAAACACGGCTTCGTCGTTTCATTGGCCTTGGCGTTTTGTTGGCTGACCCCTTCTGTTTCCGCGGAGGATTATTCTGAGAAAATCCGGCCACTGCTGGATCAGTTTTGTTTCGACTGCCACGAGGGGGAGGATGCCGAGGCGGAGGTGGATCTCGATTCGTACAAGTCGCTCGACGATCTCCGGCGCGACACGAAAACCTGGGTCAAGGTGGAGGAGATGCTCTCGAGCCGACAGATGCCGCCCCGGAAATCCGATCAGCCCACCGACGAGCAGCGCGCGACCCTGCAGCAGTGGGTGAAAAGTTTTCTGATCGAGGAGGCTCGGGCGCTGGCCGGCGACCCCGGTCGCGTGGTGCTGCGCCGCCTCAATAACGACGAGTACAACTACTCCGTGCGCGACCTCACCGGGGTGCCGACGCTGAATCCCACGCGTGAGTTTCCGGTCGACGGCGCGGCGGGTGAGGGCTTCACCAACGCCGGCGATGCGCTGGGAATGTCGCCCGCGCTGGTCGATAAGTTCCTCGACGCCGGCAAGGAGGTCGCCCGGCACATGGTGTTGCTCCCGGACGGCATCCGTTTTTCCAAACACACGACCGAACGCGACCGGGCCGACGAGATCATGGCGCGCATCCACCAGTTTTATTCGCGTTACGTGAACGTCAACCGACAGCTTGGCGACACGTGGGATGACCCCGCCACGGCCAAGGCCAATGTCATCCGCCGCAACGGCAGCATCCCGCTCGAGGCCTACTTTGCCGCCGCGCTGGCGGAGCGTGGGGCGCTTGGGCAGGGGGAAAAAAGCGTGGCCGCAGTCGCCTCCGAGCACGGGTTGAACGCAAAATATTTCGAGGCGCTCTGGAACATGCTCAATCAGGACGCCGCCCCCGGCGGGTCGCTGGTGCTCAACCGCGTTCGGGCGCTGTGGCACGAAGCCCGGCTCGCGGAGGCCAAGCCGCTGGTCGAGACAATCCACCAGTGGCAGCAGGCACTGTGGCGGTTTGACCCGATCGGTCACATTGGCCGCGAGGGCGGGCCGACCGCGTGGATGAATCCGCAGGGCATCACGCAGTCGACACAGAATTTCAGCATCAAGCTCACCCCGCCGAAGGACGGCGGAGACGTGGTGGTTTATCTCGGGGCCACCAACGCGGGCGATGGCGATGAGGGAGACTTTGTGCGCTGGCGGAATCCCCGGTTGACCGGCGGCAACAAGCCGGAGCTCGCGTTGCGCGATGTGCCCGGCTTGGCCAAGCGCTTGGCCAAGCTGCACGATGAATCCCTTGCGCTCACGGATCGTTACCTCGCCGCAGTGGACGAGGCTGCCTCGGGCAGCGCGGATGCAGTCCGCCTGACCAAGCGTCACGGTCTCGAGCCGGATGTGCTGGCGGCTTGGCTGGATTACCTCGCGCTTGGCCCAGCGCAACCGGTCGAGATCACCGGGTTGTTTACGAAAAAAATGGAACGCGTTGGTGGCTCGGATTACGTCAACGGCTGGGGACTGCCTGAGACCCCGAGCGTTTTGGCGAATTCATCGGACGCCGAATACCGCATCCCCGGCCGGGCTCGGCCGCGCGGTGTCGAGGTGCATCCTTCGCCCACGCTGTTCGTGGCCGTGGGCTGGCAGAGTCCGATCGATGGCGAGATCACCGTCTCAGCAAAGGTCGCCGACGCCCATCCCGAGTGTGGCAACGGCGGTGAATGGTGGGTGCAACATCACACCAGCCGTAAGGTCGGCAACCTTGGCCACGGCGTGTACGGCACGGGCGGTGGCGGCGAATTGAAGCCGGTGACGCTGCAGGTGCATCGCGGCGACGTGTTGCGGTTAGTGGTTGGGCCAAAAGATGGTAGCCACGCTTGTGACCTGACTCACGCCGACATGACCCTCACCGAGACCGGCGGCGCCAAGCGGGAGTGGGATATTTCGAAGGACATTTCCGGCAACATCCTCGAGGACAACCCGTTGAAGGATCGGCACGGCAACGATGCGGTCTGGCATTTTTACAGCGGCAAGGTCACCGACGTGGCCAAGATGTCCGGCAACGCGATGAGTGTGCCGGAGGGGTCGCTACTCGCGCAGTGGCGCGACGAGCCGGACGCCATCCGGCGCGCGGCCTTGGCCGGTCGCATCCGGTCGCTTGCCACCGGCAAAACCAAGCCCGCCCCGGGCACATCGGACGCCATGCTGCTGACGCAGTTGCAAAAGATCGCGACTCCCGGCCGGTACGACAATCTGCTGAAATCGATCCGGTCGGACGAGCGGTTTGGCCGGCACCCGCTCGGGCACACGGTGGTCTCGGCCGACTTGATCATGAAAGCGCCGGAGGTGGTCGAGTTGCGCATTCCGGCGGCGTTGGCCGAGGGCAGGTCGCTCGTCGTCTCGGGCGACCTCGAGCCGGAACACGGTAGCGCCGGCAGCGTGCAACTGACCGCTGGACTGACCCGGCCCACGCCGTTTATGCTGTCGCCAAGCCACCCCATCATCACCGTC
>JAPPPH010000280.1:0-352 GCA_028817635.1 Verrucomicrobiales bacterium
AAGGTCGAACCTTTCACGGACCTTGCCGCTGCGGACCTTGGGGACACCGGGGAGATCAAGTTGAAGCAGAGTGTTGCTCGACATGGCGGCGGATGATGCTTGGCCCGTGGAAGTTTTCAAGCCGATGTTATTCACAACCGCCGAATTCACCCAAGCGGCGTCGGTTTGGGCGGCTCAGGCCTCGGCGGTCACCGGGGAGGATTCCGACTCGAAGTCGATTTTTTTGCCGTCTCCCCAGAGGTTTTCGAGGTCGTACAACTCGCGAAATTCCTCGTTCATCACGTGGACGATCACGTCGATGAAGTCGAGCACGATCCACGGAGTCACTCTTGCGCCCTCGGTGGAGTAGGGG
>JAPPPH010000280.1:362-3813 GCA_028817635.1 Verrucomicrobiales bacterium
CGGTGATCTCGTCGACGATGGCACGCAGGTGCGGCTCGTTGGAGCCGGTGGCGATCACGAAATAATCGGCAACGGAGGAGAGTTCGCGGAGATCCAGAAGGGCGATGTTTTCGGCCTTTTTATTGTCGGCCAGCCGGGCACAGGCGAGTGCGAGCGATTTGGATTCCATATAAAATCAGACGGGCTGTCCGGGCGCTTGGCCAAGCGCAGCCACCGGCCGGAGGCTAAACCAAGCGGGCCTTTTGTAAATCGCAAATTGGCCGACCGCGTCTCCTGCGCTTGCGATTTTTCCCCAATCGTCTTGAATAGCGGCACAGCGGGAACGGTCTTGGCCAAGCGCTTGGCCGGGCGAGAACGATGAGTAGCTACACACAGGTACTGGTGGAGAAAGGGTTGGTGACCGTGGAGGACATCGACTCTGCGGAGCGTCTGCGTGAGGATCAGGGGCTGCGGCTTGATCAGGCGCTGATCCAAAACGGCGCCCTGTCCGAGCAGGATTTTCTCAAGGTGATGGGCGAGCGGCTGGACTTCGAGATCGTCGACCTGCCGAACGCCACGATCGAAGACGAGGCGATTCGCTCTTTGCCCTCGCGGTTTGTGTATCGAAATCACCTCGCCCCCATCGCCCGCGAGAACGGCACGCTCAAAGTGGCGACGAGTGATCCGTTCGACCTTTATGTTTTTGACGAGATCAAGCTGTTGACCAACCTCGAGGTCAGCCCGGTGCTCGCCCCCCGTGACGAGATCGACAAGGTCATCAAGGAACACTACGGCGTTGGCGGCGACACGGTCGAGGAGATGGCCGGTGATGACGACCTCAGCCTCACCGGCTCGGAGGACGACAGTCAGGACCTGCTACAGATGGCGCAGGAGGCGAGCGTCATCAAACTCGTCAACGAGATCATCCTCGAGGCGATCAACGAGCGGGCGAGCGACATCCACATCGAGCCGTTCGAGCGCACGCTCTCCATCCGCTACCGGATCGATGGCGTGCTGCAGGAGGCCGCTGTGCCGCCGCAGATTAACCGCTTCAAGGCGGCCATCATCAGCCGTGTCAAAATTCTCTCCAACATGAACATCGCCGAGAGGCGGCTGCCGCAGGACGGCCGCATCAAATTCTCGGTCGGCAGCCGGCAGGTTGACGTTCGTGTGAGTGTCATCCCGATGATCTTCGGCGAGGGTGTGGTGATGCGTATTCTCGACAAGACAAACGTACTCTACAGCCTGACCGAGCTGGGGCTGGACGAGGAGACGTTCGAGCAATTCGAGACACTGATCGAAAAACCGCACGGCATTTTTCTCGTCACCGGCCCGACCGGCAGCGGTAAGACCACCACGCTTTACGCTGCGCTTAACGCCATCGTTGGCCCGGAGAAAAAAGTGATCACCACCGAGGACCCGGTTGAGTACAACCTCGAGGGCGTGAACCAGATTCCGGTCGACCACAAGGTCGGCATGTCATTTGCCATGGGGCTGCGCGCGATTCTGCGACACGATCCCGACGTGGTGATGATCGGTGAGATTCGAGACCTCGAGACTGCGCAGGCAGCCACTCAGGCGTCGCTCACCGGTCACCTTGTTTTGTCCACGCTGCACACCAACGACGCCGCCTCAGCCGCCACGCGATTGATCGACATGGGCGTCGAGCCGTTCCTCGTCAGCAGCACTCTCAGCGGCGTGATGGCTCAGCGTCTCGTGCGCGTCATTTGCCCCACCTGCAAGACTGAGATGAATCCAAAAGAGGCCGGTCTGCCGAAAAACATGAAATGGCCCAAGGGCGCCAAGGTCTACACCGGCAGCGGCTGCCGGGCCTGTCGGAGCAGCGGTTATCGTGGCCGAACTGGCCTGTACGAGTTGTTGACGATGAATGAGGAACTGGGCGAACGCATCATCGAACGCGTGGCCGCCAGTGAACTCGTGCGCATCGGCCGCGCCAACGGCATGCGCCTGTTGAGCGAGGACGGCTGGTTCAAGGTGCGCAACGGCGTCACCACGCCGGAAGAGGTGTTGCGCGTGACCGCCGCCTAGTCATGCCCAAGTTTCAGTACACAGCAAGAAACCTGAACGGCGCCAAAGTTACCGGCCAGATTGAGGCCGATGCTGTGGGCGCTGCCAGCCGTCTGCTGGAGAACCGCGACCTGTTCCCCATCGACGTGTGGAACATCGAGGACAACGAAAGCGCGAACTCGTTCAGGCGCCGGATCGCCACGCGCGACCTTGGCATCATGTACGGCCAGCTCTCCGACCTGCTCGGCTCCGGTGTGCCGTTGCTGCGCGCGCTCAAGTCGCTCGTCAAGTCCACCGTCAACAAGCGACTCGCCGATGTGTTGCGCGAGATTCACAACGAGGTTGCCGACGGCAAATCGCTGCACGAGTCAATGGCCGGTCATCAGGAAATATTCCCGACCCTGCACACGGTGATGGTGCAGGCCGGCGAACGCGCCAGTTTCCTCGAGGAGGTGTTATCCAGTTTATCCGTTTTTCTCGAGCGCCTTGACGAACTGCGCAGCAAGGTGCTTGGCGCGCTGGTATACCCCACCATGCTGGTGATGCTGGGTACGCTGGTGATGATCAGTGCGCTGATATTCTTCGTACCCAAGTTCGAGCCGATGCTCGCCGACGTCGATAAACCGATGCCGACTGAGGTAGTTTTCTTCATGAGTGAAACGCTGCGCAACCACTGGCTGATCCTCATCGCCGGGGTCGTCGGGGTGATCGCCTTCTTTTGGAGTGTGTTACAGAGCCAAGCCGGCAAACAGGCGATCGAGCGTTGGCGCCTCAAGATACCCGTGGCCGGCAACGCATTGAAGATGGTTTCCATCACCCGCTTTTGTCGCATCCTTGGAACCATGTTGGCCAACGGTGTGCCGATCCTGCAGGCGTTGGCCATCAGCCGGGACGCCACCGGGTCGGCACTGCTCGCGGTGAACATCGACGAGGCACTTGAAAACGTTCGTGCCGGCGAGCCGCTGACCGCTCCACTCAAGGCCGGTGGCCTGTTCCCCGAACAGGTCATCGCCATGATCTCCGTTGCCGAGGAATCAAACCAACTGCAGAAGGTCCTCCTGCAGATCGCCGACGCAGTGGAACGCCGAACCAACCAACAGGTTGATCAGGCCGTGCGGTTGATCGAGCCGGTGATTCTCTGCCTCGTTGCCGCCGGTATTGGCTTTCTTGCGCTTGGCTTGTTGCTGCCCATCTTCACCATGGCCAGCTCTCTAGGCTCCTGATCCCTTGGCCAAGCGCTTGGCCAAGCAGGTATTTTTCCGTAACATTCCGGGCGATTTGGGCGTTTAAGCTTTGTTTGGCCGATTGGCTTTTAGCCGGCAGCCAAGCGGAAACCCCTTAAATATGAGCAGTTTCCGCTCCAGCTGGGCTATGGAAGCCCTCCCACATGGCCTGTTCTTCGCCAGGGGACATGCGAGGATGAGGCGGCACAATCGCTGCCGGG
>JAPPPH010000030.1 GCA_028817635.1 Verrucomicrobiales bacterium
GGTGTGTAAAACCGCTGCGCTAGCCACTGCGCCATTCGCCCCACCGGAAGATGCCCGGCTTTGAGCCGAACACGGGGGGCGCATTCTCTACAATTCGCCCTCTGTGGCAAGCGCTTTTCCGCTTGGCCAAGCGTTCCGTCAATTACAGGCCTTACTCCTCGAGCGATGCCTTGAGGTTTGCAAAAAAATCCAAACCTTCCTCCTCGCTGGCTGGTTCGGAGGCGGCTTCGTTACCGTGAATGATCAGCTCCTCGGGAATCTCTTTGAGAAATGGGGACGGGTGGCAGGGGATTTGTTCACCGTATTTTTTGCGGTGCTCGCAGTGGCTCATGGAGAGCGATGCCTGCGCGCGGGTGATGGCCACGTAAAACAGCCGGCGCTCTTCGTCGAGTGTGCCCTCGACCTTGGAGCGTGAGTGGGGGATCAGTCCGTCCTCGACACCGGCGATGTACACATGGGGAAACTCTAGTCCCTTGCAGCTGTGCATCGTGATGAGTGTGACCACATCTCGCGCTTCCTCGGTGTCGTCTTTATCGCGGTCGAGTGAGATGTGTTCGAGGTAGCGGTGCAGGCGTTCGTCGATTGGCCTGTCGGTGGGGACAAATTCCGGATCCATAGTTTCGAGCAGGTCGACGATGTTGCGGACTTTGTTTTCAGCCGATTCCTCATTTTTCTCGATGCGACGGATCTCTTGGAATAGCCCTACCTCCGCCAGCCAAGCGGTGCACCACGCCTTGAGCGGGTTCTCAGGATGCGCCACCACGGGCTGCATCAATCGATTATGATAAATATCGATCAACTCCACGAAGTCGAGTATGGCGTCGATGGTGCGTGTGCGGAATTCGCCAAGTGCCTCTTTGTCCTGCATGACAGCAAAAACGGAGGAGCGTCGTTCCTGGCTCAACTGAAGCAGTTTTTCCATCGTCGCGTTGCTCAAGCCGCGTGAAGGGACATTGGCGATGCGGAGCAGGCCGGTGTCGTCGTCAGGGTTGAGAAACAGTTTGAGGTAGGAGACGAAGTCGCGAATTTCTTTTCGATCAAAAAAGCTCTGCCCCCCGACGAGGTTGTAGCGGATGTCCGCCTTGCGTAGTGCGGTCTCAAGCGGGCGAGACTGTTGGTTGGTGCGAAAGAGGATGGCCTGATCACGCCACTTCACTTTTTTAATGCGACGGTTGTAGTTGAGTTCCTCAACGATCGCCTGGGCTTCCTCCTCGTCATCGCGGAACTCCCAAAGAGTGATGGGGTCGCCGCGTCCCTTGTCGGACCAAAGCCGTTTTTCACGCCTGTCCGCATTGTTTTTGATGACCGCATTGGCGGCGTTGAGGATGGCGTTGGTGGAGCGATAGTTTTGCTCGAGTTTCACGACCAAAACCTCCGGGAAGTATATCTCAAGTTCCAGCAGGTTCGCCACTTCAGCGCCACGCCAGCCATAGATGCTTTGGTCATCGTCGCCCACCACACAAAAGTTGCGATGCTCCTTGGCTAGGCTGTGGACGAGGTCGAATTGTGAGCCGTTGGTGTCCTGATATTCATCGACCATAATGTAACGATATCGGGCGCGGCACTCCTCCAGCGCTGCGGGATGTTCTCCGAATAGCTGTAGTACGAGCAGGATGAGGTCGTCAAAATCCACGGCGTTGCTGGCCTTGAGGGTTTGGCGATAGTCCGAGACCAAGCGCTTGGCCAAGGCGGCCATGTCCGGGTCATCGGTTTTCAGGGTATCGGTACTGCTATTTCGCCAACGGCTAATCAACGAAAGGATGGCGTACGGGTCCGGTTTTTTGGATTTGTCCGAAATGTGACTCAGTAACCGGCGGACAACGCCAAGCTGCTCGGTTTCATCGTATATGACGAAGTTTTTTTTGTAGCCAAGCTTCTCGATGTGGCGCCGTAGGATGCGAACGCACAGCGAATGGAATGTGCAAATAGTTGGTTTCTCTGTTTTGCCGTCGCTGTTGACCAGCTTGGCCTTTGGAACGAGTTCACGGATGCGCTCCTGCATCTCGCGGGCGGCCTTATTTGTGAAGGTGACGGCAAGGATGTTTCCGGGCTGTATACCCTTGGCGATCATATAGGCAACCCGACTGGTGATGACGCGAGTTTTGCCCGTACCGGCTCCGGCAAGGATTAGTACCGGCCCATCCGTCGCTTTAACTGCCTGCCGCTGCTGGGGATTCAGCGAAGAAAGCTCCATCGACTTGGGCACTCAGTTGGCCAAGCGCTTGGCCAAGTGATCAGGCAGATTGTTCCTCCTTGTCCGACTTCTTCACGCCTGGCTGAAGCTGCATCGGCTCTGCCTCTTCTTCGCCCGGTTTGTCGCTCTTGTAGTGACTGGCGTAGTAGCGGTTCTGGTAATAGGAGTAGTAGTAGGAATCCTTGCCCTCGAAATCGAGGTCGTTGATGCAGACCCCCACGATGTTAATGCCGGCATCCTGCACGCGTTGAACGGTCTTGCGGGCGTGTTCGCGGCGGATCTTGTTGAATTTATTAACGAATACCGTGCCATCGGCATTGGCGGCAATGATCAACGGGTCACTCACTGCGGACACCGGTGGACAGTCAAACACGATCTTTTCGTATTTACCGCGAACTTCCTCGACGAAATCCATCATGCGTTGTGACCCCGCTAGCTCCGATGGATTATTAGGCACGGCACCGCAGCAAATAATGTCGAGATTTGCCACCTCGGTTTGATGCGCGATGGAATCGATCGAATCCACTTTGCCAAGGAGATAGGACGTTAGCCCCTTGGGGCTTTGAATTTGAAACGCTTTGTGAACGGAAGGCCGGCGAAGGTCGCAGTCCACGAGCAATGTCTTGGCGCCGGTTTGAGCCGTCACGATGGCGTGGTTGCTGGCGACCAGAGATTTGCCCTCCGATGGGACGGTACTTGTGACAGACAGAATTTGAAGTTCTCCCGCGCGTTGTGAAAGCGATATCGCAGCACGAACTGTTCTGAAGGCTTCTGCCGAATTGGACTGTGGATGCAAATGAGCCTGCATATCCCGCTCGATGATGCTCGTGGTCTTGATATTGGGAATATATCCGAGGAACGGTAGTTTAAGATAAGATTCGATGTCTTCCTGACTCTTGATGGAGTCATCGAGGAAGTTAACAAAAAACGCCAGCCCAAATCCGGCTCCCAGCCCACCGATGAGTCCGAGAAATGCAGTCAGCAGTTTCTTCGGTTTGACTGCGTGCATTTGAGCTGTGGCCAAGTCGATGACATGCATGTTTTGGACGATGTCTTTTTCTTGAAGTTCGGTTTCCTTCAGTCGTTGCAGGGCAAGATTGTACATCGTCTCCGATTGCGTGGCTGTTCGGGACAGGTTGTTGTACTCGATGCTTTTTTGATTCATCGATTGCTGTTCGGATTTGCGAATGGTGAGCACGCCGGCGAGTTGGGTATCGGAAGCTTTCGCCAGTTTGGCCTTATTCACGATGGAATCAAAAATGCGTTTTTCGGCGCTTTTCAGCGACTCCTGCAACGCCTCAATAGAGCTGCGCTTTTCGATAATTTTTGGATGCTTTTCGAGATAGCGCTCTCGCAGTGAAGCCAACTCAGCCTCGGCCAAGGCCAAGTCGCCGCGCATTTGTTTCACCTCTGCATCCGCAGCCACATCTGGGATCGTTCCGTATTCTCCGGTCTCAGTGAACACACGCTGCGCCTCATCTGCTGCTGCTTGGGCTTCAACGGCTCTACTGTGTGCAGCGTCATAATCTGTTTGAGCCTTCAAAAGCGCTTGAAGCGTCGTGTTTTGTGAGTCCTCCAATGAAATGATGTCCCACTCAAGTTTGAAGTTATGCAG
>JAPPPH010000459.1 GCA_028817635.1 Verrucomicrobiales bacterium
GCCTTGGTCATCGGCCGCCAGCCGGCCTCGGTGCCGGTGATGAGCGCCTGGGTGACCGGTTTGTCGGCTGGCTTCGTCTTGGCCTTGTCGGCGGCGTGGAGTGGCGCTTGGCCAAGCGTGATGGCGGCCAGCGTGCAGAGTGTGGGGATGTGGATCAGTTTCATTGTGCGGGACGAAACCTAGCGGATTGGCCAAGCGGAGTCAGCGGTTTTCTGCGCTTGGCCAAGCGTGAGGGGAGCTTTATCGTCCCACTGCGCTTGGCCAAGCCGTGGCCGTCGTCATGAAAATTCGCAATTTAAACAAAGCCGGATTCACGCTGATCGAATTGCTGGTGGTGATTGCCATCATCGCGATCCTCGCCGGCTTGCTGCTACCGGCTCTGGCCAAGGCGAAGGCCAAGGCCACCGAGATGAAGTGCCTGAACAACGTGAAGCAGCTTGGGCTGGGATTCTTTTTGTACTCGAACGAGACTGGCGAAACACCCTCGTACAACGGCGGAATTCACAAGGGCCGGAATATGCTGTGGATGGCGTCGATAGCCGAGTATTACTCCGAGGTGGATGCGATCCGTCTCTGCCCAAGCGCCCTGTACAAAAAGGGGAAACCGGGCACGGCGAACTCGGCATGGGTGTGGAGCAACGAAATGCGCCCCGGCACGCGCGAGCCGAAGTGGACCGGGAGCTACGCGTTGAACGGCTGGTTTTACTCTGGCGACTGGCCGAACGGTGCGGGACTGTTTCCGCTGGTGAAGAATGCGTTTCGGATGGACTCCGATGTGCGGCACACGAGCGAGAGCCCGATTTTCTCCGACTCAATGTGGGTGGACGCCTGGCCGCAGGAGCGGGATCGGCCGGCCTCCAATCTGGCCACCGGCAACGCCGGGGAGAACGCCGGCATGGCGCGCATCACTTTGGCGCGCCACAAATTTTCAGCCGGGGGCGCCAGTGTTCCGTCCAACAAATACAAAAACAGCGCGTTGCCGGGAGCGATCAATCTGGTTTTTTTCGACGGCCACGCAGAGTTGGCGGCCAACGAGAAACTGTGGCAGTTCCGCTGGCACAAAAACTGGAAAACCCCGGCGCAGCGGCCGAGGTGAGGCATCACCTGTCCTGCAGCGCCTCCACCACCGCGGGCCGCGTCAGGAAAAACAGAATGCAGCCGGGGAGGATCAGGTTGAAAAAAAACCCGACGACTGAGCCTACGATGCTGACCGTGTTGAACATATCGTCTTTCATCATGCCGATGGTCAAGGTTGTGGAGGCGAGGGAAATCAGGATAGACAGGACTGCGAACCAAAGTGAGCCTATACGTCCCCAGTTGAGTGACTTAAGCAGCCCGATTCCACAAACGATCTGAAAGACACTCAATGCGAGCGTGAGTAGGCTGATGATGGCCAAAACCGTGGGGTAGCCTTCTTTGAAAGATATCATAAACCCCTGTGTGAATGCATCGGATATTTCATTGCCGTCAGAGAACATGATTGCGACCATGACCAATCCGAATCCAGATGAGACGAATCCAATTGTGCCGAAAACGAGTTGGAGAACACCGAACACCTTTACCGACGGAGGCATGGGTAAGTCATGAACGACATTGTGAAGATCCTCCCGGGGAGGCTGTCTTGAGTCTTCCATAAATGTGCGCCGGAGCTTCGCTTGGCCAAGGGTGTCGTTCAAGTTTCGGCTGAAAATATTGACTGGCCTGTTGGGTGATTCGATGTCAGTTTTTTCCGAAGGACGTGCGTTTTTTTCTGCAACAACAGGTTTTTGGCTGGAGCCTTGGTCTGGCGTTTTTTGCGCTTGGCCAAGCGGTGAATGCCGAGTCGGTGGATTACAACCGTGACATTCGCCCGGTTTTGTCGCGCAACTGTTTTTCCTGCCACGGGCCGGACGAGGAATCCCGCAAGGCAGACTTGCGGCTGGATATCCGCGAGGGGGCGTTGGCCGAGCGAAAGGGCGTGCCGGCGATTGTGCCCGGAAAACGTGGTGAGAGTGAACTGTTCGCACGACTGGTGACGACTGATCAGGACGACGTCATGCCACCGGCGGACAGCGGACACGAGTTGACCGCGGAGGAAATCGAGTCCATCGGCAAATGGATCGACGGCGGCGCACCCTACGCCCGACACTCGGCGTTTGTGCCGACGGTGCG
Source organism: Verrucomicrobiales bacterium (assembly GCA_028817635.1). GTDB lineage: Bacteria > Verrucomicrobiota > Verrucomicrobiia > Limisphaerales > UBA1096 > UBA1096. Next base: position 2,152 of record JAPPPH010000459.1, read on the forward strand.
GACGGGCGTGCCGCGGGTGGACGATCGTGAATGGGTGCGGAACGCGATCGATTACTTTGTTTTGTCCGGGCTCGAGGCGACGGGGCACGAGCCCAACGAACTGGCGGATCGCCACACGATCATTCGCCGGTTGTCGCTTGACTTGACCGGGCTGCCACCCACGCCCGGGGAGGTGGAGGCGTTTGTGAACGACAAGCGCTCCAACGCCTACGAGTTGCTGGTGGACGATCTGATGTCCCGGCCGGCCTACGGCGAACGCTGGGCGCGGGTCTGGCTTGATCTCGCCCGTTACGCGGACTCGGCCGGCTACGGCTCGGATCCGCTGCGAGTGATCTGGAAATATCGCGACTGGGTGATCGAGGCGTTCAATCAAAACATGCCGTACGACCAGTTCACCATCGAGCAGTTGGCCGGTGACCTGTTGCCGGAGCCGACACGTGACCAATTGCTCGCAACGGCGTTTCATCGCAATACCAAGACGAACACCGAGGGCGGCACCGACGACGAGGAATTTCGCACTGAGGCGGTTCGTGACCGGGTGGACACGACGATGCAGGTTTGGATGGGATTGACGATGGGCTGTGCGAAATGCCACACCCACAAGTACGACCCGATCACGCAAAAGGAGTACTACCAGTTTTATGCGTTCTTCAACCAGAGCCAGGACGCGGATCGGGGCGACGACTCGCCACGCTTGCCTTACCCGACTGATCAGCAGACCGCCAGACTCGACACCATTGCCGGGGAGATCAAGTCGCTTCAGGCCAAGCTCAACGTCCACACACCGGAGTTGGCCAAGGGGCAGCGTGAGTGGGAGGTGAAGTCGCTGCGGGACTTGGCCAAGCCGGAGCCGAAGCGCTCCGCATGGGAGATGGCCGGGCCGTTCAAGGCGGATTCGTTTGACGCCGCGTTTGCGATGGCATTTGCACCGGAGAGCCATGCGATCGGCCTAAACGTCGCGCCACTGGGCAAAGCCAAACAGTCGTCCACGGCGTACGATGGGCCGGCCAAGCTCGCGATCGATGGCAACACATCAGGCCTGTTCACCGACAAGACGGTGACCCACACGGCAAACCCAAGCGACAAGTCTCCGTGGTGGGAGGTGGCTCTGGCCAAGCCAACTGATGTGACACAGGTGGTGTTGTGGAACCGCAAGGAAGTGCCGGAGCGGCTGTCTGCCTTCCGCGTGCTGGCGCTGGATGCCGACCGGAAAACCCTATTCGAGAAGGACTTTTTCAAAAACAACAAGGGCAACCCGACACCGGACGAGGGCTTCGCCATCCCGGTGCAGGCGGAGGGCGTGATTTCCGTGGTGCGGGTGGAGTTGCTGCCGGTGGACGGGCGCAACGAGCCGATCCTGTCGCTGGCCGAGGTGCAGGTGTTTGCCCGCGAAAACAAGGCCGACAAGGAAATCGCGTGGGAGGCCAAGCCGGAGTGGCGAGATGGGCAGATGCAAGAATTGGAACCGGGAGATCACTCAGCCGTGTACCTGCGGCGCATCCTGACGGCGGAGATCGCCGGCTCGCAACGCCTGTCGCTTGGGAGCGGCGACGCGATCAAGGTCTGGGTGAATGGGCGTGAAGTGTTGACCAAGAAAACCAAGCGCGATGCCAAGGCGGGGCAGGAGACGGTGACCGTTGCGCTTGGCCAAGGGG